>CAYTDF010000026.1:14609-18888 GCA_964436365.1 uncultured bacterium
TCCGTTGAGATTAGGCAGGAGAAAGGCGATCCTCCCCATCCACAGAACGCTACGGGGTGTGTCGGGGTTTGGGACAAGCCCCTCTCGTCACCTTGTGGTCAGAGACTTATACTGGAATGGTGACCGTTGGGACCGTCTCTGTACCGACTTTGTGTGGGTATGAGTGGTATCGAGAAAGAAACGAGCCTTCCATTGTCAGAATGGAGCTCTTGACTGATAAGGGAGTTTGATATGCCTGAAACGATTGGTGTGGGAATCGCGGGTTGCGGCGGCATGGGCCGTATGCACCTGAATGCGTGTGGCGCAATTGCCGGTGTTGAAGTGAAAGCCCTGTGGGACGTGCTCCCAGATAAGGCGAAGAAGCTGGCTGAAGGCACAACTGTGGATGTCGAATCCAGCCTGGAAACTCTCTTGGCCCGCGACGATGTAGAGGCTGTCATTGTCGCGACCCACACACCGACGCATCACGAGATCACGCTGAAAGCCGTCGCGTTGGGCAAACACATCTTCTGCGAAAAACCAATCGCCCGAACGATCGACCAGGGCCGTGAAATGGCGCAGGCGGTCGAAGAGAAGGGTGTGATTGGGGTTGTGGGCCAAGTCGTCCGGTATACACCGGCGTACGAACTGCTGCGCGACGCCATGGGTGACGGCCGCTGGGGGAAACTCCTCCACGTCCGGCTCAACCGTGTCTCAGCGAGTCCCAGCTGGGAGGGCTCGGAATGGTTCTTGGACGCCGCCAAGAGCGGCGGTGCGATCCTCGACATGCACCTGCACGATACGGACTTCGTCGTCTATGCCATGGGATTGCCCGAGAGTGTCAGAACCACCGGGTTGCACAGCGAACATTCCAGTTGGTATCACTCCACCACAGAGTACACGTACGACAACGTCACGATCGAAGCCAACAGCGGATGGTACGAAGTCGAGGAATACGCGTTCAACGCCTCCTACTTCGCTCTATTTGAAGAAGGTATACTCGAGATGGACGGCACGCGGGAAGGCCAGGTTTTGTTCCATCCCCGTACGGGCAAACCGTTCACACCGGAGATGAACCCGCTACCGGAAGGGGAAGTCGAAGGCATCAACGTGACCGGACTGGGAGCGTATATGCTGGAGGTCGAAGCGTTCTTCAAGGCGATTCGGGAGAACGACAAGGATACGCGAGCCTCCATGGAAAAGGCGTTGAGATCGGTGCAGCTGGTTATGCTTGAAATCGAAAGCGCGGAGAAGAGCGAAGCCGTCGAAGTCCACCTCTAGAGCGAACACCGGTGACGATCCATTCGTTATGCACGAAGCCTCCGGCCATTCGCGATGCGTGAAGTGTCCACCGAGGGAATCGACCATGCGCAAAATCCTGTTGGTTGACGACAATCCTCAATACAGGGCGGCGGTACGCCGCAACCTTGCGCTTGCCGATTATGCGGTGGTCGAAGCGGAAGACGGCGATGAGGCCATGGAGAAGGTGGGCACAGAACGGCCCAACGTTGTGATCACCGATCTCGACATGCGCACCCACGATGAGGGCCTGCATCTGATCCGGGATTTGAAACATCGCTATCCCGCGATACCGGTGATCATGATTTCCGCTGTGGGGACATTCGACGAAGGCGCATTGGCCAGACAATACGGTGCGATGTATGTCCTCTCGAAGTCGAAGATCGAGCAGGAGGTCGACACGCTCTACGAACGCCTCGAACGCTGCTGTTCGCATCAAGATCGCGTCGCAGCCCTGCGAGCGCAGTTGGACAACGGCGACAGTGCGGCGGAGCAAGAGACTGTCCGGACCCAGCTACAGGCGATGCTGGACGAGCAAGAACTAGACGTGGGACTCAAGAGCGAGGTCTTCGAACTCTTGGGCACCATCGAAGATACCCCCCCCGCGGACGCGGCAGTCGGTGTAGACATCCAGGCGGGGCGGGAAAAGATCATCGAGTTTCTTCCTGAACTGGAGAAACTGGATGGCGAGACACAACGAATGCTCGCCATCGCCATTCAAATGGAAGAGGGCGAGGCGGAGGGGGGACTTTCCGTCGCCCGCAACGCCTGCTTCTCATACTCCTTCGCGGTGGAAAACGAGGTCAAACTCCGAGTCGGCAAGCGCGTCGTCAAACTCCTCAGCCACGGCAACACCAAGAAACTCCTGTACGCACTCTACGATCAGCGCCTAGAGAACCTGGACATCTTCTTCAACCAGTACCTGATCCGCACCACACAGCAACTCTCGCTGGACCTAAACTCCGACATTACGCGCCAGATTCTCGAACGAATGCTGCGCCACGGCCCCAAATACAAACCCGACGGTCTCAAGGCATTGGGGGTCATCCTCTTTTGCTTTGCACGCACCTACGAACTCCGCACCGCGCGCGGCCCAATCAAGATCAAGAATCCGCTGAATCTGAAGGGGCTCGAAGACCGGGAGGTGATGGACTTCTCCAGCAGACTCATCCGTCTGCAACACCTCCGAAACCCGTTCATTCACCCCGAGTTTTCAGAACGCGAAAAAACGAACTCGATCCGCGAAACGGCGATGGAATGCCTGCGTCTCACGGTGCGGCTGGTCTAGAGCGGTTTCGTGAATCGCGCGCAGATGGCGGCACGCCAAGACCTTTGGCCCTATCCGCACGGCTAGATTCCCAGAAACCACATTGAAGATATCGAACCCTCGCAACGTATAGAGAGATGGCAGGGAAAAGTGCGTCGAACGCCGTCGTTGCTGCACGGGGTACGGTTCCCGTGCAACAGAGTGTGCGTAGCACGACGACTGACCCACATAGAGTTTCTGAATGGAGAAGGCTGCGATCCAATGATCCAGGTGGAGCGGTTACACAAGAATTACGGTGACCTACGGGCGGTTGACGGCGTCTCATTCGAGGTCCAGGAGGGAGAGCTGTTCGGCTTTCTCGGCCCCAACGGCGCGGGGAAAACGACCACCCTGTCGATGGTTTGCGGACTTCTGAGACCCGACTCCGGACGAGTCTGCGTGCAGGAGATCGATGTCTGGGAGAATCCGAAACAGGCCAAGAGTGTCATGGGTCTGGTCCCTCAAGACGTCGCTCTGTACGAGGAGTTCACCGCGCGTGAAAACTTGCGGTTTTGGGGCAGCCTGTACGGTCTTTCCCGCTCGGAGTTGAACGCAGGCATCGAGGATATCCTCGAACGCGTTGGATTGGACAACCGCGCCAAGGAGCCGGTCGCCAGGTTCTCCGGCGGCATGAAGCGCCGTCTCAATCTGGCCATCGGACTGGTGCACAATCCCAAGGTGGTTCTGTTGGACGAACCAACCGTCGGTATCGATCCTCAAGCCAGAAACAAAATCCTCGACATCATCCGCGAAATCGCCCGCACGGGAACCACGGTCCTCTTCACCACCCATCATCTCGAAGAGGCGGAATCGCTGTGCGAGCGGATCGCCATCATGGATCATGGGAGAATTCTCGAAACCGGCACCGTGGGGGAACTCGCGGAGGTTGTCGGTGGCGGGCACATCCTGACCATCCATGGGAACTTCAAACCGGAACAGTTCCGAGCCGCCGTGGCGAATGAATCCATCGAAATCGTCAATCTCGCGGAGGGTGTGGCGACGGTCGCCCTCGAGGGGAACGCGTCCGGCGTCGCGCCGGTTATTCAACGGTTGAGCGCAGCCAACATCGAGATCGCGGATCTGTCCATCCAGGAACCGAACCTGGAAAGCGTGTTCCTCAAACTCACAGGAAGAGAGTTGAGAGATTGAAGGTCATCCTGACTCTGGTCAAAAAGGACCTGCTGCGGAGCTGGAAGCGCCCGTGGGGTACGGTGATTATGCTGCTGATTCCTCTCGGCCTGGCATCGATGTTGGCCATGGTTGTGGGGGGCGGGTCCGGCGGCGAGAGTAAGATCACCATCCCCATCGCAGTGGTCGACCAAGACGACGCTTTCTTTGGCGGCGTGCTGAAATCCATGGGTTCCCAAGGCGACACCGCAGAACATCTGAGAGTCCACGTCGTCGAAACCGTCGACGAGGGCATCGCTTTGCTGGAGAAGCGCGAGGCTTCCGCACTACTGGTTCTACCGGAAAACATGACCGTGGATCTGCTCGAAGGGGTCCCCACAAGCATTCGTTTCTATCCCAACCCAGCGGAAAAAATCCTCCCTCGGGTCGTCGAGCAAGGTACCGAAATCCTTGCCGTCGGCGTCTCGCAGGCGGTCGCACTTGTCGGGCCCCAAATCAGAGCCGCGTCCGATGCGATGAACGCCGACGAATTACCTCCCAGCTGGGTTATGGCACAGATCACATACA
>CAYTDF010000027.1:0-3257 GCA_964436365.1 uncultured bacterium
CCTTCATATCCGCCTCAGTTCGGGCGACCTTGGCCCGCATTTGCGCGTTCAGGAAATTCGGAACGGCAATCGCGGCCAGGATACCGATAATCGCGACGACGATAAGAAGTTCAATCAGTGTGAATCCGTATTTATTTGCAGTTTTATACATGCGCCTCGATCTCCTCTGCTACCAGTGGCAAGTTTTTCACGCGGCGGAGTTCTCTGGCTGGGCCTTGGTTGACCGGGAATGCCTACTGAACCCCTCTCTCTCGCCCGTAAGATACCATAAAGCAACATGAAAAAACACCCGCAAAATACGGGACGATTTTTCCGTCGCCTGTGCGTGACAGAGGAATCTGAATGGATATAGACGAATCTACAGATTCATTGTGCTCTTGCCGGTGCACACTGCTTCTCTTCTCCCGCGCCCCTCGCTGTAGTTTCTTTCTTGAAAGCAATGAACCGTCGCTGACGCGCCGGGCACTCGGGAACGCGGGGATGGGTGAGCCGGACAATTTCCCCGAGGATTCCTCTAGCAACCGACACGTCTTAGGTCGAGCAAGTAGCAGCCGTTGGTGACATCACCGCCGAACTTATAGATGTCGCCCTTGGATTTCAGGCCGTTGCTGGCATCGAAAGAGCGCAAAGTTCCGCCCGCGGGCCAGCTATCGTTGCTACCGGTGTTGTCTTGGCGATCGGGGCCGTCGGAGAAGAGGGCGTAGGCGTTCACCTTTCTGCTATTGTCGGATCCGGAACCCATTTCGTACGTCGGCGCGTTCTGCCCGTCGTACACGGGGTTTGTCGTAAAGAACGGGTCGATGGGGATGTCGACAATGTAGGCAACCGGTGAGGTCAAACGGAACAGGCCATCCTGGCCCCGCGTGGGCGTGTTGTCGTGATCGCCCGGGTAGCGCCCGTTGTCGATCAAGTAGGATTCCATCGCGGTGCCGAGGGCGTTGAAGTTGCCCTTCACCGCCGCCAGTTTGGCCCGAAACTGCGCGTTTAGAAAATTGGGAACCGCAATCGCGGCGAGGATGCCGATAATGGCGACGACAATAAGTAACTCGATCAGTGTGAACCCGGAATCACGGCTAAGGTTCATGACGTACTCCCGTGCTATCACCCGTCAGAGGTGAGGCTTTCAAGCGTTCGATCACAACGGTCAAACACGAGCGGGCGAGGAAGTCCCTCGACTCTCACCCTAACGTATTCCATGAGAATTGTAGCACGCGCCGGGCTCGCTCAACACCTGCAGGTTGACAAATCTGCACGGTTCCGCAGGCGGAGGGGAGGACTACCGCTGTCCCTTGATTCCGGCTTCGATCTCGGCGACGTGCCTCTCGATGCGGTTCTGCCGGAGATAGGTGAGGAAGGTGAGGCCGAATACGATGACCCAGACCACGAGTGTGGCCATGCCCAGATAGGCTAGCCGAACGGCGGGAACCATCCGCTCCGGCTCCTCGGCCAAGCCGCCTTGGGCCATGACCGGGAGGGCTGCGGCCAAGAGCAAGAATAACCCGATGGCGTAACGGCTCAGGAGTTGAAAGTGACGTTTGTATGGGACCGTTTGTGTTCGGTTCTTGTGAAGCGTTCTGTTCGTGTGCGGATTCATCATCTGTCTACCCGATCCTTACCTGGAACTTGCCTGCGTTTGCATTCGCGAACGTTCGATGGCGCTGTCGAGGGCCTCGACCCGCGCAGCCAATCGCAGCTGCCGGTAGCGCATGAAGAGAAATGTGAGCCCGAGGGCGAGGTTGGCGAGGAAGGCCACCAGCAGGGTTATGCGCATGGTCGAGTCCGTTAGACCTCCGCCGACCTTCTTCTGGAACACCACCGGTCCGGGGTGCTGCGCGTTCCACCACTTCACCGAGTAGTGAATGATGGGGATATCCGCCGCGCCGAGGATCGCCAGCACCGCGGCGAACTTGGCTTGCTTGTCGGGCCGGTCGACGATCATCCGTAATAATGCGTAGACGGCGTAGATCAACCACAAGACGAAGGCCGACGTCAGGCGTGGGTCCCAGGTCCAATAATGGCCCCAGACCGGTTTCGCCCACAAAGGCCCGGTGAAGATCATCAGACACGCGAACGCTAACCCGACTTCACCGCCGGCTTTGGCCAGGGTGTCCCAGACCATCTTCCCGCTCCAGAGATAGAGGAAACTGCCCAGGAACATCGCGGCATAGAGGATGTATGTGACGAACGCGGCGGGGACATGCAGATAGAAGGTGAGCTGCGAGATGCCCATGGTCCGCTCCGGTACGGCATAGAAGAACGTGCACCAGGCCGCAGCCATCATCCCCGCTCCCGCTAAGACGATCAGCGGTCCTAGTATCCGAGCCACGGCGCGGTCTAGCCAAATGGTCTCCACGTGCAATCTCCTTGACGCAATAAGCACTACATTCCCGAAAGCGTACAAAAAGGGCCGCTCGGGGGGGAGGCTGGCCGCCTTCGCCCGCTGAGGGAAGACCGTTATAATGTTCTCCAAACGCTCCTTCCGGTTGGAGGATGCTGAACGCTCGACTTTCGCGGGCACTGCGTGCGCGCTGAAGGAAAGACTTTCGAGAGTGGCTCTATACTTTGGCTTCGGCGGGCCGCCCGGTAGCGGAAGCCGGTGAGAATGTGCCGGGATTCCCGTGCGAGGAGAGGTTTGGATGGCGTACGAAACCGTGATCGGGTTTGAGACCCACGCCGAGTTGGCGACGAAATCGAAGGTGTTCGACCCCTGTCGGGCAGAGTTTGGCGGGGAACCCAATTCCCATGTCTGCCCAGTCTGTCTGGGGCTTCCGGGAACATTGCCGGTCCTCAATCAAGCCAGTCTGGAACTGGGGCTGCTCGTCTGTCTGGCCCTGGATAGCGAGATTCCCGCGCGGACTGTCTTCGACCGTAAGCACTATTATTACCCCGATCTGCCCAAGAACTACCAGATCAGCCAGGAATATATGCCCATGGGGCGTGGGGGTGGCCTAACCATCCTGACCGAGACGGGCGAGAAGTTCATCCGTATGAACAATGTCCACCTCGAGGAGGACGCCGGAAAAGCGATGCACGATACTCGTGGGGGGCGGGCCATCACCCACGTGGACCTGAACCGGGCGGGTACGACACTGCTGGAAATCGTCTCCGAACCGGACCTGCGCGGCCCGGAAGAGGCCGAAATCTTCATGAAGACGATGCGTAGCCTGCTCCGCTATCTGGAAGTGTGTGACTGCAAAATGCAGGAAGGCTCGCTACGGTTCGAACTGAATGTCTCCCTGCGGCCGGAAGGTGAAACC
>CAYTDF010000027.1:3267-18223 GCA_964436365.1 uncultured bacterium
AAGAACGTCGGCTCGATCCGTTCGGTGCTGCGGGCGCTGGATTACGAAGTGCGGCGGCAGACCGAAGTGCTCGACGACGGCGGACACCTGGTGCAGGAGACGCGGCTTTGGGACGACGAGCGGGGCGAAACGCGGCCAATGCGTAGCAAAGAAGGCGCGAAAGATTACCGGTATATCCCCGAGCCGGATCTGCCACCGCTGGAGCTGGATCGTGGGTATCTAGACGGTCTGAAAGCGACGCTGCCGGAGCTGCGCGACGCCAAACGTAAGCGGTTCGTGGAGACGTATGGCTTGCCCGAATACGACGCGGGCGTGCTCTCCGACGACCGAGGCGTGGCCAAGTTCTTCGAGAACTGCTGCGCGGAGACGCCCGGGGCGGCCAAGACCTTCAGTAACTGGATCATGGTTCACGTGCTGGCGGAACTCAAAGACGAAGATATGGAGGTCACCGATCTCAACGTGACGCCGCAACACCTCATCGAGCTCGAACAGTTGATCGCGAAAAAGACGATCTCCAGCAATATCGCCAAGAAACTTTTCAAGGATATTCTCAAGAACGGCGATATGCCCTCCACATTGGTGGAGAAAAAAGGGCTCAAACAGGTGACCGACGAAGGCGCGATCGGTAAGGCGGTGGATGAAGCGATTGCCGAAAATCCCGACCCGTGGCAGAACTTCGTCAACGGCAAAGAATCGGCGCTCAACTTCCTGCTGGGGCAGGTGATGCGGAAGACGTGCGGCCAAGCCGACCCAGAGACGGTGCGAAAACTGTTCACCGATAAAGCCGCGCAGGGGTGATGGGAGCGAGGTGCGGTACAAACGTAGCGCGGTTCTATACGACGCAGGCGCCTTGGATGCTGGTGCAGACGAAGACCTGCTCGGGGCGTTGGGCGGGGGTGTAGTATCTCTCATGCAGGGTGCGGAGCACGGTTTGGACTGCTTCGGCGTCACAAAGCGCAACGATATATCCGCCAAGTCCAGCCCCGGTCAGCCCCGCGCCATAGACCCCCTCGAGCGGTGCGAGCAAGTCCACCATGCGGTCCATCTCCGGTGTGCTGCAACGGTAGCCGCCAGGCTGCCATTCGAGCGCGGCATTCGGATCGCCCGCGGCCGCGGCCTCGGCCAGCATCTGCAGATCTTCACTCCCGCGCGGACTGCGGTGCAAGGCGGGCGGAGTTTCGGGCCTGCCCGGCGCAAACCTTACGACCCGGTCGCCATCATGAGAGATGGCCATGAGGCGTCCGGCTTCCTCCAGCGCACCTCGGTCTAAGCGTTCGGCAAACGCCCGCCCCCGGGCGCACTCGGCCGCGCCGAAAAGAACCACCTCCCGGATCGGGTAGGCGCTCTCCAATCGTCCGTAGAAATCCCAAACCGCGCCGAGCTCGCCCCTCAACTCCGTGACCTGTTCCTCGATCTCCTCCGCAGTCGACCGTATCGGAAGTTCGGCGATGGCGTTGTAAATTTCCGGCAGTGCGATCCCCAAGCCTTCCGGCGAAATGTCCCTAATCTGTTTGAGCCGGTCGCGTAACTCGGGGTGATGTTCGCGTAACCAGACCATGCCCAACTCGTAGGCGGCCACACGCTGATTGAAGGCTTCCCGGGCATTCTCGGCCTTCTGAGCGGAGACGCTCGAATGCGCCAGAATCACTCGCGCGTTTTCAGGAATGCTCCCGTACGCGCGGGTCAGCGGGAAGAATCCGATGGAGGCGACCCGTCCGCGTTGCGAGAAAAGAATCGAAGCGTGATCGCCCATCCCGCCGCGCGTGCCGACATACCATTCGGCCTCCCCGGCGCGTTCGGCTAACTCGTTTTCCTCGATCGCTAATCCTTCCACGGCACAGGTGGCGAGTAGACTGGCGACCACCAACGCGGATGACGAGGAGACCCCCGCGCCACTGGGAATATCGCCACCGACGAAGAGGTCCATTCCCCCAAACCGCCGGTCGGGATGCAGGTCTTGGAGCCGCAACGCGGCGGCGGCGACGTAGTTCGACCAGTGTCCCGGCTTGATGGACGCGCGCTCCAGGAATGTTTTCCACGGTTGCGCTCCCGGGGTGGGGAGACGTTTGGCGATGGAGAACTCAAACGGCTCGAAGACCGCTTCCGCGTTCCAGCCGCGGATGAGACCGTCGGTCCGGGGATGGACGGCCATAAAGATCTCCCGGTCGAAAGCCTGGTAGTTGACTGTCCCGCCCCGATGATCGATATGCACTCCCATCAGGTTGACCCGGCCAGGCGCACGTACCAATGTCCAGGGGATCTCCCTCGGAGATCCGACCCGGTGCACGGCCACAAGGAGCCCGCCCAAGAAATGCTTCCAGGCCGCCTCGCGGTTTTCGAGGACCGCATCGTCTTGTCCGTACCAGGTGGCCCGTGTGGCCCTGCCTTCTAAATCCCGTAGCCAATCCAGCCATTCCACGGCTGTTAGACAATGATTCTCAACCCGCATACTCATCTCCGTTTATTGCATGACTCATTCGCAAGAACAATCTCTCTGACCTCTTTGTTTGGGTCAAGGTCGATACTATACTCATCCCCAGTTAGGTAAGTCCGATCTCAGTGGGTTGAACAGATGTTCCGTCGCCTTCGCACCAAGCTCGTTGTCGCTTGTTTGTTACTTTCCACGGTCACGCTGATCCCTGTGGCCTTGTGGCCCTATTATACGTTGCAACAGGAATCGTATGAGAGCAACAACGAAAAGCTCCTCGCTGCAGTGACCGAGATATCCAACCTGACCGACAAGACTCGCGTAAACCTCGAAGAGTTGGTACACGCCGCCCGGGGCATTATCGAGGACCGTTTGGCGACTGAGGTCTATGACCCGCAGAGTTTCATCGTCAACGACAAGGACGCGCTCGCTCAAATCAATCTGAAATCTCGAAGCGAAATCGAGAAGCTGCTTCGTTTCAATTATCAGCAGGAACTCTCCATCGTGGGGATCACAGACTACGCCAAATGGCGGAGCAAGATCGAAGGTGTCGAGAAACGCGGGCTTTTCAAGCTTCCGGATGGAGGGTTGCGGGCTTGGGCCGACGAACCGCTGGTTCACGACGACCAGGTGATCGGTGGCGTGCTTGTGACGCAGCGGTTTTTCGAGGTGGCGGATTCTCTATTGGGCGGTGGGGCCAGCGTACCTGCCGACCGGCAGGATCAAGAGCAGAGTATTCTACCTGACGCCTATACAGCACGCTGGCAACTGAACAGCCCGGTCCGGATGGATGTGGTCAGCGTCAACAACGAGGATTTCCGTGCCTCCATGACCGCGATGCCGGAGTCGATGGAGCAAGCTTTGCTTGCCGGGCAGCCCGTGATAGCCAATGAAATGGTGCTGAACGATCGTCCTGTGCAGGCGCGGCTGATTCCATTTAACGATCATAACGGCAGTCTGGTGGGGGTGGTTATTCTCTCGTCTCCCCGCATCGGCACGCTGTGGGGATACACGAAGAAATACACGCCGCTGTCGATCTTTCTGGCGGTTCTGCTGGGGGCGCTGGTGGCTCGTAGCATCGCTTCGCCGCTGAACCGTCTGGCCAAGACCGCGAAGAAGATGGCCGAAGGGGACCTCGCGGCGCGGGTGCAAGTAACGGGCGCGGACGAGATCGCAGTGCTGTCGCGCTCCTATAACGATATGGCCGAGCGGGTCGAGGCCGATCACAAGGAACTCGAACGGCGGGCGGTCGACTTGCAAGAAAGCTACCGGTTGATGGAGGTCGCCAATCACGAACTCCATCGTACGCAGGAATTCCTGGAGAATATCCTGGCGAATATCCGTTCCGGCGTGATCGCCCTGGATATGAGCGGGCGCGTGGTTCGGCTGAATCGGGCGGCGGTGGAGATTTTGGGTGTGACTCGGAAAGACGCCGGCCGGCATTACCACGAGCTTCTGGGTCGTAACACGTTCTCGCAGCTGATCGAGTCCGCGCTGCATAACGGCGTTTCGATCTTTCAGCGCGAGGTCCAACACAGCAATATCGCGGCGGTTGTGGTTCCGTTGCAGGTGAGCACCGTTCCACTTTTGGATCAGGGCCGGTTGACCAGCATCGTGGTTACGTTCCACGATCTTTCGAATGTTCGGCGGCTGGAAGAGCAGCTGGTCCGGCAGGACCGGTTGGCCGCGTTGGGACGGCTTTCGGCGGGTGTCGCGCACGAGATTCGCAATCCTTTGGGGATTATGAAGGGTTCTGCCGAACTGCTGAAACGGCGCTTCGGCGGTTTACCCGGCGAGGAAGGGCTGACCGACTTTATCCTCGACGAGATCGCCCGGCTTTCGCGTGTGGTGAGCGATTTCCTCAACTTCGCCCGGCCGCCCGCGCCCGAACTGCAAAGACGGGAAGTGAATGAGATCGTTCACCGGGCCACCATGTTCCTCGAACACCAAGACACCCCCGCGCCGGTCGAATACCGTTTCAACCTGGATGAGCACCTCCCGCCGGTCGCGCTCGATTCGAGCCTTTTCCAACAGGTGATGTTGAACATTCTTCTCAATGCGCAGGAATCGATGCCGGAAGGCGGGACGATCACTGTCCAAACCGCGTTGACCCCCAGCGGGGAGATCGCTATCGAGATCATCGACGAGGGGACCGGGATCAAGGCGGACGCGATCGACCATATCTTCGACCCGTTCTTTAGTTCCAAGGAGACCGGTACGGGGTTGGGGCTTTCCGTCGTTCACCAGGTGGTTGTAGGACACGACGGACGGATCGAAGTCGATAGCACCCCGAACGAGGGAAGCACGTTCCGCGTGATTCTTCCGGCCTATACCGAAGAGCTGGCAGCCAGGGTTCCTGTCGCCTCGGAGACCCCGGCGGGTGTTCTGTCTTCCGGAGAGTGACGCGATATTCCGGCTTTGTGGAGTCCAACATGAGGAGCGGAGGTCTGCTTCAGGCCGGGAAAACGCCTGCTCTAGCGTAGGCTTTGTTCGGGCATCAGTTTCAGACCGTCCTTGGTGCGGACCATGCCCTGCCACGAGATGGAAGAGCCGTTTGGGTATCTGGCGCTGACGATATCGAGCAGCCCGTTGCCGTCGATGTCCGAGAAGAGAAAAGGCGTCGGCATTCCCCGGTGCCTGGTCTCGACGATCGTTTTCCATTTCCCGTCGGCATCCTGCTTTTGCACGGTCATCAGGTACCCCGTGTACCGAGGGTATCTGTTACGGCTGTTACGGCCGCGGCGAATCGGGCTCGGTACGCTGTTGGTGAGTCTCAGCGGCCGGGTCCCTCCTCCTTTCACAACCAGGTTGCCGGCGTTCGTATTCCAGAGTTGGTCATCGGTACCGTAGACGACCACGACCTCGGGTTTTCCGTCACCCAAGAGGTCCGCCGCTCCCATGCGGAGCGGTTGAAACTTGCCGTGCACCCCGGCTGTGCCGACACGCCGGAACTCTCCGTCACCGCGCGGCGCGTACAATTGGACCGCACCGACACGATTACCGTTCCCTGTCGAGACGCTCTTAAGACCGACGATTGACGTCAGCGAGGGCGGCTTCTTGGGGTCTTTGTTGTTGGGCAGTAGAAACATCGACAGCCCGTGCGCCTCGGATTTCAGCGAGAAAGGATTCGTCCTTTCGACGATTTTCTTGCCTCTGGAGTTCAAGACGACCTTCCAGACGCTGCCGTCGTCGACCGAAGACATATAGAGCGTCGTGGTCGATGTCTTGGGGTCCTCGACCTTGACGACGCTGTCGGGTTTCGGGCCGATCTGATGGCGGTCGACGCGTTCGTAGCCGCGCCTTCCTACCGGTTTGTAAATATCGATATCCCGCGAGCGATAGTTGACGCAGCTGAGCCAAGGCCGCTTGTGCGAGTGGCGTTTGAAGGTGAAGGTGGCGATCGGGGCTGTGTGCGCTCTGTGCATCATGAGTTGGCTGAACCCGCCCGCGCCGTCGCCGTAGAGGATGGCGAGATCGTCGCTGTCCTGAAATCGCCCGGTCACGACAAGGTCTTGCTTGGAGTCGTTGTCGAGGTCCTCCAACATGACCGACGAGACCGCTTTGGTATCCAGTAGCACCATGCCGGTGGAGTAGCCGCGCGACCGAGACCGAAGCGACCGCTTAGGTTCGCCGCCCTTACAGAGGTGAATAACGACTTTATGCCCATACAGGCTCGCGGAAACGAAGTCGTCGAACCCATCGTCGTTCAGATCGCCTTTGGCGACGAGGGGAAGCGCTACCTGCGCGCGGTAGAACTGGAGGTCGTCGAAAACCTCGTAGAATCGCCGGTCGTAGTACAGTCTCCGGTTGTACGAAGCTCCACCATATTGCACATGCTGGGCATTGGCCTCCGAAACCAACGCGCCGAACACCGCCAGTCCCATTATCGCAAACAGCTGTATCCGCCGAGCCCGCATTGCACTGTCTCCCTTCTTGCGCATGCCGCACCCCACGGGATATGACGCGCCGCCCGCAGAGGAACTCCTATCAAGAGGGTAGCACAAGCGAGTTCTCGTGTACGTTTGGAGGTGGGTTTTGAATACCGGATGATGTTGTTGAAGATATCTCTAGCGAACGGTGTTTTGGGTGTGGCGGGGGAGCCCGAGGTAATGGAGGAGCAAGCCTCCGATCACGATTTCCAGACGTGGATCCTCGGTCAACGAGACCCGTAATGTGTCGCCGATGCCTTGCTGCAAAAGCGCACCGATCCCGGTCCAAGAGTTGACGACGGCGCTCTGCCCCAGCCCGGCTTCGGTGACCCCCAAATGGAGCGGGTAGGGAAGTTCCTTGGCGGCGATTTTGTAGGCCTCGATGGTGAGGCGCGCGCTGTTGGCCTTGAGGGAGACGACGATCTCTTCAAAACCTTCGCCGGTGAGGATATCCACGGCGCGAAGAGCGGAGACCGCTAAGGCTACGGCGGAATGCGGTCCGTGCTTGGCGAGGAGATCCCTTTCGAGCGAACCGGCGTTCACACCGACGCGGATGGGCACCCCCAGCCGTTTGGCCTCTTGCGCGATCTCCCGTACCAGCGCGCGGTCGCCGATGTTTCCGGGGTTGATCCGGAGTTTGTCGCAGCCCTTATCGAGCGCGGCCAGAGCCAATCGAGCCTGGAAGTGAATGTCGGCGGCCACGGGGATCGGCGAGGCTTGGACAATTTCCCCGAACGGCTCCACACAGTCCTTGTGCGGTACCGACACGCGGGTCAGGTCACAATGCCAGGGGCCGATTTCCCTGGCGGTTTCGAACGCGCGCAGGCTCTGGAGGACATTGATCTCCCGCTCGCTGAGCCGGTTGGCATCCACCTCGACCGTACTTTGTATTTCGGCAATGGCTCGGTCCACCTCGGTGGTGGGGGTCTTGACCATGGTCTGAACGGATACTGGCGCACCGCCGCCGACCGGCAGGTTGCGGATCTTGACGGATTGGCACGTTCGACGCGATAGGACGGGAAGAGTCACAAACTTCGCTCCTTGGCAGTTTTCCTGAGGGTTTCGATCCGCTGGAGCTCTTCTTGGGCCTCTTCTTCTCGATGGCTCAAAAGAAGATATTCACGGCGTCGGGATCGATACTCCCATTTAGCGGGGAACCGTTCGATGGCCCTTTCGATGCTGGCGAGGGCTTGATCCATTTGTCCGTAGAGACGAAACGCCTGGGCTAGGTCCCCGTGCAGGTAGGCGCGGTCTGGATTGGCCTTGGCCGCGCGCTGCAAGAGCCTCAAGCCCTCCTTGGCATCGTCGACGCTGCGGTTTCGGAACCGCAACTCCATCCCCATTCGGTTGACGAGCACGGCGTCTCCCGGCTGCCATGCCAGAGCCTTGCGTGTCGCGGGTACGGGGTCCTCGGCGAAGTAGCGTTTGGCCTCCGCGACCTCTAGATGAAGTCTGCTCATGTAAGGGGCGAGGACAAGGGACCACCAGCATCCCAAGACCAGAACCCACCCGCCGAGCGTGACTGCGGTTCGGCTGGTGGTGAGGGTTTGCTCTGTCCACGGACGCCCGTGGCCGGGGGCGTTCAGGAGCCCCAGGCCGAGGCCGAAGAGGATGGCGAATTCGCCGAGTTCGCTTTCGAAATCCATGAGATTGGCGAGAACGTAGGCGAGCACGATGCCCAGCGCGGTCCAGGACTCTCTCCCCGCTGTCTTCCGGCTGCGCCATGCGGCCAGCAAGAGCCAGAGCAAGGCAAGGAGGCCGATCAGGCCGATCTCCAACGCGGAGTCGAGGAACAGATTGTGAGCCTCTTGCGCCCCCGGATCGCCCGGACGCATGACCGCAGTGACGTTGGTGCTGTAGCCATCCAGTCCCACGCCCCAGGGCCACATCTTCGCGATCACCTGTACAGCGCCGTGGTAGTAGCGCAATCGAGCGAGGAGCGTTCCCGACTCGAGTAGACGGCCACCGAGCAGTCCGGGCGCTTTGAGCCAGATCACGGTCGCCACGGGAATGAGTGTCAGAGCGGCGAGCCCGAACAGCACGCGGCGGCGAGCCTCTGTGAAACTCTCCCAGCGAGGGACGATCTCGTAGAGCGCAATCGCGCCGCCAATGACCAGCGTTGCGCCAACCGCGGTTCGGGATCTGGTCCAGAGGATGCAGATGAGGAGCACGATCAAGATCGCACCCCAGATGAGCCGCCAAAGCGACGAAGGGCTTCCTCGCAGGAGATGCCAGGCGGGCCACAAGGCAATCACCAGATACGCACCGAGGTGGTTGGGATTTCCGAACCGGGCTAGAGCTCTTCCGGCCACGAGCGCTTTCTCTAGCTCCACGGCGATTCGAGGGTCGACCGTCCGATTTTGACGGAGCCCGCGAAGGGCATCCTCGTGTCCGGCGAGCTGCTGCTGTATGGCCCAGAGTGCGAGGATCGCCGCGCCGATCACTAGCCCGGCGTAGAGTTTTCTGCGTTCCTTCGCGTTGGGATCGGTGAGCGATACGAAAAGGAATACGGACGCGGTGAGCAACACCAGGGTGAGGTCACTTCGGGCCCCATAGGGGTAACGCGCCCAGAGCGTCGCGGCGCAGGCGACGAGTACCCATGCCAGAAGGGGGAGTGTGAGGGGGCGGCGAAGCAGAGCCCGGAGATGGTGCGGTTGGGCCATGGTGATGGCGACGGCCGCCGCAAGAACGACTAACGAACGTCCGAGGAACTCGCTTTCGGCATGGCTGAGCTGTGGCCACAAGGGCAAGAGAGCGAATCCACAGGCCGCCAAACCCAGGAGCGAGCGGCGGCTGAGAATCACGTTTTCCGTGAAGAACCGTCTGTTAGTCATCCTCGCTTGTCCACGGCATCGAGCACACCGTTCACAAACGCCCCAGCTTCATCGTCGCCGTAATGCTTGGCCAGGTCGATCAGCTCGGAGAAGGTGACTTCCTTGGGTATCTCCTCGCATCGTGTCAACTCGAACACTCCGATCCGCAGCAAATTGCGCTCGACCGGAGCCACTCGCTCAAGCTTCCAGTTGGGGGTCGCCTCTTCCAAGGCTTCGTCGATTTCGGCGCGAAATTGAAGTACCCCGTTCCAGAGCCGTAATGCGAACCCGGTGGCGATACGATCCGGATCGGGCCCATCATCGGGTTTCCACCAGCCGCTCTTCTGGACCGGTCCCGGCGGCGACTGCCAGGGCTCGTTTATCTCTGTGGCGTAGAGCATTCGGAGTGCGAATTCTCGGCCTTGGGTTCGCGAGGCGATGTTGGGCATCGGGGCAGGTCCGTGAGAATTTTATCGTATCTTCTAGAAGGTATGTTCGCGAGATCGATGGTCCGTGGGTTCAGTCGTCGAGCCGCGCCACCAGGTCGGCCATTTCCATGGCGGCCATGGCGGCATCCCAGCCCTTGTTCCCCGATTTGGTCCCCGCGCGCTCGACGGCCTGCTCGATGGTGTCGGCCGTGATGACGCCGAATATGACGGGTATCCCCGTTTCGAGACCGACGGCGGCGACTCCCTTGGCCGCTTCGGAGGCCACGTACTCGAAATGAGGGGTCGCTCCGCGGATGACCACACCGAGGGCGATGATACCCGCGTACTTTCGGCTCTGAGCCAGTTTCAGGCATACCTGAGGCAGCTCGTACGCTCCCGGGACTCTGACCAGTGTGATATCGCCCGGAGATGCGCCGTGCCGGACCAGGCAGTCGACGGCCCCCTCTTGCAGTTTCTCGGACAAGAAGGAGTTGAACCGTCCCAGAACGATGGCAAAACTCTTGCCCTCGGCACTGATCTGGCCTTCGATGACCTGGACGCAGTCGGATGTCGAATTCTTCGGTTGCGTTTTACGGTAGTTCTGTCGCGGCATCGGAGAATCACCTCATTTATCTTGGCCGCTTACCATCCTCACAGGACAGAAGCGCCGTAGGACGATACCATGCCTGGAGACGGAATGCTTGTGTGTTTAGGTGAAAAGGTGAGAAACGGTCTTTCAGAAACCGGAACCAGGTGTGGGGCCGTGCGTCCTCGAACGGAGTGGGTGATGCGCCGGTTTGCGCCTTTTTGGGCCCTGACCGCGGTCGCTTTTCTCCATGGAAACGCGATCCAGGCCCAGAATCCGCCCCGTGTCGCGGTGGACGACCTGAAAGCGGCCGGTGACGATACCTCGTCGGCGGAGGCGCAAGCCTACAGCCAGTTCATCCGCGATCAGCTGGTTGGCCGGGGCAACTTCGAGACCGTCGAGCGTGGGACGATGCTGACGATTCTGGATGCCGCTCATTTCCGGCTTCCGTGCTACGAACTCTCCAGTTTCGTGAAGATGGGCAAGTTGCTGAATGTCCAGAATGTCATCACCGGGAATCTCGTGCGTGCAGGCGAGCGAGCGGAACTGACGCTGCGGTTGATCGATATCAAGAACGGCCGGATCACAAGCGGTATCCTGCGTACCCGGGAACCGTGCCCGACCGACGATCTTCTCGGCGACTGGGGGCTGACCGTTCTCGCGGAACTGCTCGGTGTTCCGACATCGGAACTGGGGATTCCCGAACCGGAAGTCGAGGTCCAGGTGACGCCCACGCCTACCCCCGATCCAATCCAGGTTCTGCTCGACCAGTTTCCACAAATGGTTTATGTGAAGCCGGGCCGATTCACTGTGGGCAGCGACGACGGCGACATCGTGGAGCGGCCGGAACGTACGGTCTATACGACGGCCTACCTGATTGCGCGGTATGAGGTGACTCAGAAGGAATACGCGGCGTTTTTGACCGAGACCGGTCAGAAACCGCCCCCCAATTGGGTGAACGGGGCCTATAAGCCGGGCACCGGGAACCATCCGATTTCGCACGTCTCGTTCGAAGACGCGCAAGCCTACTCGGAGTGGGCCGATCTGCGGCTCCCCACGGAGGTCGAATGGGAAGTCGCCGCGCGGGGTCCGGACGCTCTGCTCTACCCCTGGGGGAACGAGTTCGATCCCAAACGAGCCAATGTCTGGGAATCGCAAGCCGGTTCGACCGTGGATGTGGGTTCCTACCCGCTCGGGAAGAGCTCCTGCGGTGCGGAGGATATGGCCGGGAATGTGGCGGAATGGGTCGATGCGGACTTTCGAGCCTATCCCGGCGGGGTGAAGCGATTCAAAGAGTTTCAACACGGCCTGAAAGTGATTCGGGGAGGCTCGTGGATCTTCTCAAAAGATTATGCGCGGTGTAGCTACCGGTACCGCCGGAACCCATGGGAAAAGAAAGAAGGTGTCGGCTTTCGCGTCGCCCGGGACGCGGTTCCGCGAGCCGCGCCCACCCCCACGCCTCTTCCCGAGCCACCGTCCACGGAACCGGCAAGCGGCTCCGGCGAGGGGTGAGGTTCTCTACTGGGTGGTCTTTCCTTCACCCCCCTCCTCAGGAAGAAACTGCCTTTGCTTCGCAATCGTCCCCCGGACGACCGGCAGCCCCCAATCTTTGGGTTCATCCGGGAATTCTGGGGGAGTTTTCTGGCGCCATTGAACCACGAAGGGCACGAAGGAGACACGAAGGGAGTTCTGCGTGCCGGGCTTGGCTGTACCATTGAATCACGAGAGCGCGAGGAGCACGGGAGTTGCCCACAGGACGACACTTCTGAGGATTCTCTACTTTGGGGCTTTGATATCGACGTGGACTTGGATGATGCCGGTTGCCGGGTCGATGAGCTGGACCCCGGCTTCCTGCCCGAACGCGACGATCTCCGTCTCCGTATCGAAACTGTCCGAGACCCCCTCGATGCTCAGCGGAGCGGCGGTTACCGACTGGATGGTTTCGAGTGCCGCACGTTTCCCACGGAGGACAACCTCGGACGGCGAGAGCCGTACCGTGGCCACCTTGCCACCCGCCGGTTCCCCATTGATGTTCACATAGACATCCGCCTTTCGCTCGAGTTGGATGAGCGCGTAGGTGGTTACGCCCTCCTCGACCGGAGGTATCTTCGGAACCGGTCGGTCGATTTCGGCGGGGATGATGCGGAGTTCGATCTGTGAAGGAAACTGGGAGCCCTCTTCCATTTCGAGTTTTGCGAAGATATCCGAGCGCGGCAGGGATGTGGTGAGCATCTCCTTGGTGATCGGGACCACCCGGGTCCGCTCGTGCGAGGCGAGTTCGAGCGCCTCGATATCGATTCTGAATCTGAAATCTTCACTGATCACGTGGCGGACCGCAGATTGGGGGCCCCGGATGGTGAAGGACCCGCGCAAGGCGGGCTGCTCCGGGTGCGATTCCAGATAGGCGGGCCAGTTGTCGGCCACGATCTTGATGTTTCCCTTGAACTGGTCGACGAGCTGACGCTGCCACTGGACATAGACAAGGGCCAAGGCCAGAGCCAGCGAAAGGATCTTGATGTTCAAGTTATCGAGTAAGAGTCGTCGCCACACGTCAGTCTAGCCCCAAGAGATTCCCAAGCACGCGCTCTAGCGTGGGGTAATCCAAATCTCGTGTCATTTGCCCGTTGACCACAACCGACACCGCGCCGGTCTCTTCGCTAATCACCAACACCACCGCGTCGGTCTCTTCGGAAAGCCCGATGGCCGCGCGATGGCGGGTGCCGTAGCTCTCGTCCTCATCCGCGCGCTGTGTCAGCGGGAGCAGGCATGACGCCGCCGCTAAACGTTCCTCGCGGACGATGACCGCCCCGTCGTGCAACGGCGCCTTGGTGGTAAAGACCGAGATCAGCAGCTCCGCTGTCACCCTCGAGTCGATCGCGATACCGGTATCGATAAACCCTTCGAGACTGTTTTCGCGCTCGAAAACGATCAAGGCTCCGATGTGCCTGCTGGACATGGTCCGCGACGCGCGCAGCAGTTCTGTGATCAACGCGCTCTTCGCCGTTCGGCCGCGCGAGAGGAAACTGACCCTCGCGAACTGGGTTACCGTTCGCCGTAACTCCGGCGCATAGAGAACCACAAGCGCGATCATCGTGGTCGGCAGAGTGGTCGAAATCAGCCACGTAATCGTCGTGAACCCAGCAATGTCCGCAACGTACCCCAGTCCGAGCAGCAGAATCAAAACCCGGACAACATGCACGGCGCGTGTGCCCCGGATGATTTTGAATCCGTGGTAAAACAGGATCCATAGCACCACCACTTCGGTGACTTGACGTAGGATCTCCGGCAGTTGGTGCGTGATATTCATCGCGAATAGGGTATGGCTTCCTTGTCTGCCCGCCTAGGTTCGATCGGCCTCCGCAATTTATCCAGCCTCGGCGGTGTGGGTTGCGATGACGGTGGTCGATATCCCGCCCCGTGCGGTGAACCGGCCCTCGATCCTCATTTCGCGGGGCGCGAGGAGCTGGACGAGGTCGTCGAGGATGTGGTTGGTCGCGTCCTCATAAAAGATGCCCTTGTCGCGGTATTCGAGTAGATAGTACTTCAGGGATTTTAGCTCCACACAGCGTGGGCCAGGGATATAAGAGATGAAGATCTCTCCGAAGTCCGGGAGCCCGGTCTTGGGACAGACCGATGTGAACTCCGGTGCGGATATTTCGATCCGGTAGTCTCGTTCCGGACGGGGATTCTCGAAGGTTTCTAGTGTTGGCATTTTGCCGGCCTCGCATCCTGTGGATTCTCCGTGCGGAGAAGAGATTCCAGTATCTCCCAAGAGATCTTTTCGCTTGAAAGACGCTCTTGCTCCAATTTGAAGCAATTCGCGGCGAGCGGAAAGGCGGCCCTGCCATCCGCCGCAACAGTTCCCTCACCCTCGTGCAGAATCTGTACTGGAACCGCGTTAACCTGCATACTCTCGCGGAGTGTTACGCACAGGATTCAATAGCCCGCTGCGCCGTGCGGCGTGGCGGCTTAACGATTTGAAGAAATTAGAAGGAGAAGTGGATATGTCCCAACGACCCCTTAACGTCGGTCTGATCGGTGGAGGCGCGGGCGCTTTCATCGTCCAGCCCCATCAGAAAGCCATCCATTTCGATGGGACCCGGCGCATTACAGCCGCGGCATTGCACGAAAACCCGAAAATCGCGATGAAGGAAGCCAGAAACTGGCCGTACCCGATCAAAGGCTACAAGACCTACTATGAAAAGATCGCGGTGCAGAAGGACCTTCCGCCTGAAGAGCAACTCGACTACGTCTTGAACGTGACGCCGAATTTCGTTCATTACGATCCGGCGCTGAAGTGCATCAAGGCGGGTATCCCGGTTTTCTGTGAGAAACCGCTCACCGTGACGCTGAAGGAATCGACCGCTCTGGCGAAGGCCGTTGAGAAATACAACGTCCCCTTCGGTGTCGCGCATACATACGTCGGTCATTGGACCAGCCGTTTTGCCCGCCACATCGTCACCAGCGGTTTGATCGGCGACGTTCGCTGGGCGGACTCGTACTATATGCAGGGCTGGCTGGCCGAACGCGCTGAAGACCAGGGCGTGCAACAGGCGGAATGGCGCGTCGATCCCAAACGGGCCGGCGGTAGCTGCTGCGGCGGAGACATCGGCACACACGCGCTAATGCAGTTGCGTTACGTGACCGGATTGGAAGTCACCCGCCTGCATGCCTACATGGAGACGTTTGTGGAGAAACGCCAGCTCGACGATCACTTCACGACCTACTGCGAGCTGTCCAACGGAGCGCGGGCTCTGGTGCGCGCCTCGCAA
>CAYTDF010000028.1:0-5719 GCA_964436365.1 uncultured bacterium
AACCGTTCGCGCAACAGCGAGTCGTCCATCGAGTAACGATACTGCAACCAGTAGTTGTGGCAGGCCCACGGCAGATTACAGAGTTCCCAGTGCCCTGGACCTTTCAACTCGTAGCCCCAATAGTGGGTGAAGTCGGGCGCGACATCGCTCCGGCAATCGGAGTTGCTGGCGCGGCCGATCCCCGCCGAATCCTCGCGGTACTCTTCGGGCACGTTCAGAATTAGATTCGCCCGGTTCCGGTCGAGCGTGCGGCAGAGCGATTCGCCGAGTTCGAGACGATTCGACGCATAGACAGGCCAGTAGCTCAACTGCACGTTCAAGTTCCACCATGCGCCGGGCCAAGGCGTATAGCGAAACCACGGCCCCATGTTATCGATCAGCATCCGGTCGGCGCGCGTGGCCGAAGCCAACTTATACATCTGTATCCAGTAGAAACTCTCCAGGCGCGTGTCGGGGAGAGAGACGAAACTCTTGGGATAGTACTCATGCCACCACGCACGGTGTGAGGCGCGGAGTTTGGGCAGGCCCATCTCGGCCGCCTCTTCCACGGCGCGAATCGCTTCGGCCGCGCCACCCGGCTCGGGATACGACGCGCCCACACTGAGATAGAAGAGGTTATGACCCGGGGCCTGCGTCACCTCTTTCCAAGCCACCGCGTGCTCGCCGCCCGCACGTAGTTTCTGCGTACAAACCCGCACGTCTCGTATCTCTTCGAATGTCGGCGCGGGATTGAGTTCCTCGGGAGTGATATCCATCTTACGATACAGTTTTCGTGGATTCACCGCCGCGTCGGGAACCCACTTCCAACGGCAGTTGCGCTCGCCGGGCGAGGTTTCGATATCGATGACGAAGAGATGCTCGTCGCTGTGTACGAACGACCGCCACCAGATTTCACCCCGGTCGGTCTTGAGCGTCCCGCTCACTTCGGCGTTCCAAAGGTCCAGACGCATCGTGCCCGACTGGATCTCGCCCACCGGAATCATGAGCCATTTACCGATACCCAGACGCGGTTTGTCATAGACAGGATTGCCACCTTCACGATGATCGGTGACGTCGCCACGCCCCACATCCCAGCGGAGCGCGTTGCCTTCGTCCTTGTAGATCATCGTCCCCAGCAGACCGTTGCCACAGAACGCGCCTTCCCGCCACGCGGTGGGGAGCGACGTCCAAACCGGATCGTGCCGCTTCATGAACGGCTCCCAATAGATCCGTTCGGAAAGCTCTTCCGTACGGGTCTCGCTCACCCAAGCGGCGTTCGTTCCATCGGATGGAGCGGCCCAAACGGGCAAGGCACAAAGAGAGTACAGGGCGGCGCAGAGCATCCATCGAACAAAGGGCATCGTGAGTTCACCTCGCCTCGCAAGGATAGCGTCTCATTCACCGTCTCGGGGTGGCGTCGAAAACAAGAACCTGGAACGGGTCGAGTTCGAAGGTGCGTTTCGATCCGGCCTGCATTTCGAATGCGGGCAGTTTGGCCTCGTCCTTCCAAGGGCTCTTCAAGGTATAACCCGTCGCCGCACCCGTGGGCAGTTCGAAGACCTCGTCAATATCCAGCGTGATGGCTTGCCGTTTCGTTCCCGGGTTACGCAGAGCCAAAACGCCCTTGCGCTTCGACCAAGACGTCCAACCGTACACCTCGCCCGCGCCGGGATCGCCACCGAGCCAGTGCGTATCGACCAGGACGTCGGCGCTGCCGCGCGCCCATGTGGCGGCCTCGGCCAGGTCGTCCCAGTTCTCGGCGCTCATCATCGAAGGGGTGATATAGAGTTCTTGCAGGTTGGTCCCGCTGGCGAAAAACGAACGGATTTCGCGGCGCATTTCGGCGGGCTCGTCGCTGACCTCTTCGGCGTACCCAAACCGGGCGTGGGCGATCCCCTGAGTCATCAGCGAGTTCAACGGATAGAGCGGTCCTTTCAGCACCACACCCCGGTAGGTATCCATATCCCGGTAGGTGATCCACTGTTCGCGCTTGGTGCCCTCACCGGCCCAACCCATGTCGCGCCCGCCGCGCCAGATGTTGTCGCCATACCAAAGCCAGTAGGGTGTCGGCCAGGTGCCGGTGGTGATGCTGATATAGAGGTCCCGTTTCAGCGCGCGCAGGTCCCGCGTCAGCCGCAGCATGGCCTCGGTCTCGGCGATGTCGCGCGTTAAACCGTCGAACTTGTAGAAGTTGGAGCCGTTTTCGGTGATGAATCGCGCGCAGGTCTCGTAGAACCGGGCGTAGTATTTCGGTCCCGCCAACGAGAAACGATCCTGTTTGAACTCGAAACCCTGCTGCTGGCCATACGCCCAGCGGTCCTTCGCCGGTTGCCCGTAGCCACCGAACGGCGACAGCCAAAACCCGAGCGTGCTGTTGTATTTTTGCGCGGCCTGAAGCACTTTCGAGAACCCATTCGGAAAGTTCGTCTCCAAAACCCGCCACAAGGTTTTGGGATCGTCCCAGCCGTCGTCCCAGACGAACGAATCCAAGGTGACGCCACGTTTTTCGGTCAGCTCCCGGCCGAACAGTTCGACCGCGTCCAGGCATTCCTCTTCGGTAATCTTACGTTTCGCCCAACAGATGTCGTACCAGGCGTTGTAATGGAGGAAGGGCCGGTAGGGATGCGCGCGGCTACGCTCGATATAGTACAGGAACCCGCGCCGCAGCTGCCCCTCGGGAACGACACCGAACGCCGCGGTCTGCGCGAACGGCTTCCCCGGTTGCAGAGTGAAATCACCCGAAAGCGAGGCCAGCGCACGGAAGGGTGCATCCACGGCCCATTTCCCGATACCGCATTCCGAGTTGGGATGCTCGTAGGCAAAAAACAGATTCCCGCGCACCATCGGCGAGCCGGTAACCGAACCCATAACCCGCGTCTCTTGCCCCGGTAGTTCGACGAGCACGATCTGTTTGACCGGAATCGCTTGTCCCAACGCGTTTAGACTTATTTCCTGCCGAATCACATTCGCGCCGTCACGCAGAACGGTCCGCCAGTCCACACGCAGAGTCCCGTCCTTGGTCTTCAAGCGTACCGAGAGTTGTTGTCCGCCGGAGCGCTCAGCCAGGGTGAAGGCTTCGGGATTAGAGTCGAGCGCGGTTGTCGTGGGTTTGCCGTCGATCGCCAGTTCGGACGCGGCAATCGTGCGTCCATCGCCGAGCGTGAGCCGAAAAACCTCCGTACCTTGCAGGTCGATCGTCTCATCCGCCATACGGTCGGTCACACGTACCGGTTTGAGTGCGCCGTCTTTGGTGCTCCACGTCTGCGACAGGATCGCGTTAAAGACAGTCAGCGCCGCCCCGTCGCCTTTCATGCCTGCCGCGCCGGGTTCTGGACCGGGAAATTCCAGCGCGGAAGCCGACAGCGCCACGTAGACCAATGTCAATACAAATCCGGTGATTCGCATGAGACTCTTCATCCTCATCCACCTTTCTAGCCGCAATACTCATCCACGGCGGCATACATGGCCAGGATGTTCTCGGTCGGCGTGACAGGTTGAAGGTTGTGGCAGGGGGCGACGATATGCCCGCCGCCCGCGCCCAAGATACGAATGTTATCGAACACTTCTTGGCGCACGTCCTTGGGTGTCCCAAAAGGAAGCGTCTGTTGGTTGTCGACCGCGCCGTGAAAGATGAGGGCGTCTCCAAAATCTCGTTTCAGCCCCTCACGCTCCATGCCCGGGCAACGCCATTGGATCGGATTGAGGATATCCATTCCGATCTCGACCATACGAGGCAGCACTGGACGGCATGCGCCGTCATCGTGGTGAAAGGCCCGGATTCCATAGCCGTGGGCGAGGTCGATCATCGCCTTCATGCGGGGGATCAAGAACCGCTCGATGGTGGGGAGGCTCATCAGTAGCCCGTTCTGACTGCCCAGGTCTTCGGCGACGTAGGTATAAAGAATGCCGCCATCTTTCCCGGCGGCCTCGAAGACCCGCGTGTTGAATTCGTAGTGGAATTCGAAAATCTTGTGCAGCGCGACTTCCAAGAAGTCCGGGGCGGCGACGGTATCCATCAGGGCCTGTTCGAGGCCGCGCAAGGCGCAATAGAGATTGAAGGGCTCGAAGTGCCCGGCGAGAATCGGCCATTCGCTCCACTCGTCCAAACGTTTCGGCACCACCGAATAATCGAACCAATCGGGGGAGGGCCAGGCGAAATCTTCGAGTTCCCCGGGGTCCTGCATACGCGCAAACGGCCCGTCGATCACCTCTTCATAGCTCCCGGCACCGTCCGCATATTCCTGGTCGGTTCGCTCGACCCGCCACAGGTTCTCCTTGAGTTCCTCGGGGCCGATAAACGGCGGGCAGATTTGGTGGGTGCGATCGATATGCAGCGCACGCCACAAGTCATCCTCGGTCGCGCAGCCTAAATCCTTCAGCAGGCGCTCAGTCACTTCTTCCGTGGCCCAATAGTCTGTCGGGACTCGGTCCGGTTCCTTCCGGTTCAAGACGGCGTTCCAACGTTCGCGCGGTGTCATCGGCATGGCGTGATTTCTTTCCTACTCATTTTTGCGTTACTAGGCACGATTAAAAAAACGCGTACCCTAAACAGCGATCGCCTTGACTTTCGCTTCGTCGATCTCGATTCCCAGGCCGGGGCCGGTGGGGATTTTCAGCCGTCCGGCATCCGGTTCGAGGGCTGTTTCGAGCACGCTGTGGGCCAGGAACTGCGGCCCGTTCAGCGCGGCGGGATACGAAAGATTATACGTCCCATAGAGCGCGAGCGAGGCCGCCAGCGAAACATCCGGGTCGGCCAATCCGCTGCCCAAAAACAGCATTCCCGAGTCTAACAGAATCTCGACCTGTTTCCGCGCGGGCCAAAGCCCCCCGCAGCGCGCGGGTTTCATGGCCACCCCGTCGAGCATCTCCAGCCGGATGAACTCGATGAGATCACTCGGGGCGATGACTCCCTCATCCATGAGGATCGGTAGCGCGCCCTGCCGCCGGAGCCGCCGGTAGCCGGAGAAGCGATTGGGCGGGATCGGACATTCGAGCACATCGACACCGGCATCGGCGAGTTTTGGGGCGACAAGAAGCGCCGTCTCCAGATCGTAGCCGCCGTTGGCGTCCGCCCACAAAAAACCGTTAGGGACGCGCGCCTTAACTCGCTCACAGAGTTCCAGATCGAACGCCGGATCCGGTGCGACTTTCACATTGAAGTTCTTGTACCCGCGCGCGAGACCGGTCTCGATGGAAACGTCCAAGTCGTCCAAACTCGCGGGGTTGAGGGTCCAGCTCAGTTCGATCGACTCCCGAGCGGCCCGGCCCCAGCACTGAGCCAGCGAAAGCCCTCGATGGCGGCCGTAGAGATCGTGAAGAGCGATATCGACACCGGCCTTGGCGATGGGCATGCCAGTGGTGAGTCCGGGCGAGATCACACGATTCATCAACGCATGAATCCCGAGAAAGTCGAAGGCCTCCTCTCCGATCAGCTCCGGGGCGAGATAGCGTTCGAGGGTGACCGTGGCCGATTCCAGGGTTTCGTAACTCCAGGTGGAGATGGGCACGCTCTCGCCCCAGCCGAAGGTCCCGTCGTCACCCGTGATCTTCACCAAAACCGCCGCCCGGCCGGGGGGTGCGCCCTTGGGGCCTTCGAAAAACTTGAACCGCCCCTGGGTGGGGTATCGAACCGGGAAGACCTCGACTCGTTCGATTTTCACGGAGTTCTCCAATCTCGTTTCACGACTGCGCGCGACCGTAGAGAGGATCCTACGGTGCTGAGTTCCGGGGCGCAAGATGG
>CAYTDF010000028.1:5819-18194 GCA_964436365.1 uncultured bacterium
GGTGTAAGATGGGGTGTAAGATGGGGTGTAAGATGGGGTGTAAGATGGGGTGTAAGATGGGGTGTAAAGGCGGTTTACCCGCTACAAAATTGGGCGTAGGATAATCGTGGGGCCGCGTTGGTTATCTGGGGGAACTCGAATGTCTCGCCAAAGTTCTTCCCACCGGAAGAAATCCCAGCGCGCACGCAGTGCCCGCGAGATTCGGGCGTTCAGCGCCGTTCAGCCGAGAAGATAGATTGGGGGCCAATTAAGTGTTTTGGAAACAGCGAAACGAGAGGTTCATCGACGACCGGCCGCCTTTGCGCGAAAGAACACCTCCACCGCCACCCCCTCCACCACCCGAGGAGCCTCTGGTGCTGCCGAGTTGGGAACGGCGCGACACGCTGGGTGCGTTCAAGGCACTGTTTCTCACACTGAAAGAGGTCTTCTTTCAACCGGTACGAACGTTTACCCACATGCCCATCACGGGCGGAATCGGCGGCCCGCTGCTTTTCGCAGTGATTGTCTACACCATCCGGGTGGGTGGGTTGTTCCTGGCTGAGGTTATCGACTCGCTTCTTACCGGGCGTGCTTCACCGTATCCAACGGGAGTTATGATCTACGTGTGCTTGGCGATGGTAAGCCCTGTGCTGGCTTGCGTGGTTGTGCTGAGCACCGCAAGCGTTTTCCATGCGGTGGCGGCACTCGCTGGAGCGGCGCGGAACAGCTTCGAGGGGACGCTCCGGGTGATCTGCTACGCGTGGGTCCCCGCATCTATACCGGTATTTCCTTTCTTTTTCGTAGGAACAAGCATGAGTTATTGGAATGTAGGCGTCGCGTTGAAGCTCGCCGCTTTCATGCTGATTGGAACGATCTCTTTCAGGAAGGCGCTCCGGGCTAACCACCTTCAGACTTGCCTGCTGCAGCTGCCCGCTCTGCTCTGGTTGTCCGCTGCCACACTCCAGCTGGGTGCACACAGTAGCCTCCTCAACACGTTCGGCCTGGACAAACGTCTGTTAGCGATTTTCTACTGGCTGGTGTCATAGAGGAGTTTCCTGCATTCGCTCAGGGCGTTGCGGTGGAGAGGAACGCCATCGAGGTCTGCACCGGGAAAGCGCATGTGCATCCCGAGCTGGCCTCGGGGATCATGACCAATCCTCCGGCGGGGATGATGTTGATCCAGCAGCCCGGACGGCTGATCGCGGTGATCTTTGCCCGAGCCCCGCTCCCACGCGTATCGTGAATCGACGGGTTGCTGTCGCGGAAGAAAAGACACGAAGCGGAACCGGAGATCGTCCCGCAACCGTGACGACTGGATAATGTCCAGTCCGCTCCCTCGCCGGATGGGTTCACGCGCTCCCCGGTTTGGAGATTGTACGCCACCGGTTCGGCGAAAATCGTGTTCCCGGCGATGACCGGATGGTGTACCTGTTCGCCGTGAACGCCACCCGCGTCGGCAGTGGGGTTGTGATGATCGGCACTCCACTTCAGATCGCCAGTCGCCGCGTCGTGTCCGAAGAGATAGTACCAAGCGTATCCGTCCCGGTTCTTGGTCCCGGTGACCACGAGCGTTCCATTCGCATAGGCGAGATAGAGAATGTGCTCGACGAAGCTGAGGTCCAGCGGTTCTTTCCAGAGCACGTTTCCAGCACGCACGTCCACGGCAACAAGATTCACGCCGCCGTTCATCAGCACAGACAGCAACATCCGTCCATCCGGGTCGGCCATCGCCGCCGCGTTGGTGCTCTCTACAAAGTAAACGTGACCATCCCCGGCGGCGATGGTGGGATTAATGATCGCTCCGCCGCGATACGTCCACAGAACCTCACCCGATTGCGGATTCATACCGAATAAATAGTCGCTAGTCACCATCGGTTTCTTGTCGCCATACTGCTCGTCAACCGATTCGCGGCTGTGTTCGGAGCGTGAAGCACCGAGTTTCTGTCCACTGCCAATGAGGCAATGTTCAAGCGCGGCGATGTATCCCCATTCACGCGGCTCACCCTCAATCGCTTGGGGCACCGGTAGCGTACGAATCAACTCACCGGTAGCCGTATCCATCACCCGGCAGCCGCGATCCACAACTGCATAGAGACGGTCGGCGACGATCGCCATCGAGCCGCAATCTTTAAGCGCACCGACACGGCGGACGCTCGGCATTCCCATACCCCACAGCCAACTCCCGTTGTAGGCGTCGAGGACAAGTAAGTGTTCGTTCCCGGGAATAAAGAGCCGCCCGGCTTTGTAGAGAGGGGCGACGGTGCGATGGTGCCGGTCGATCATAGGATGCGGTCCGGGCCGGCCAAACCACTGGAGTTGCATCGTCTCGCTCCCCACGCGTTCGTCACCACTACACGCCGTATTGCCAGGGTCCGCATACAGATGTGTCCATTCACCCGCTCCCGGCAGGGAGGCTCGGCGCGCCGACACCCAGAGGCCGTCTCGCTCGGAGAAGACAGACTCCAACCTCGGGGCGGCGCAAAGCCAATCTTCCAGCGCGGTGCGTTCGATCGGTGGGCTAACTCCACTGGGCTGACCGAGATACACCACGCCGGTTTCGGGCTGCAAAACACGGGCGATCTCCGAGGTGCTTCCGGGGAGTTCGCCCCGGAGCATCAAGCGATCGGAGACCACCAGGTTGGCGAGACAATCCCCATACGGGAGTTCGGAAAGCGAACCCTGGTGGAAACTGATGCGGCTACCGTGGAACGGGGTATCGGCGAGTCGAGCTCGCGCGTCAGCCACCTTCTCCGGGTCGTCCTCGACCCCGACCACGATCAATTCGCTACGCGTGGCGAGTTCGAACGCCAATCGGCCTCGCTCCGAGCCAATAACCAGACAGTAGCCTTTGGTCACGCCACTCTCTTTAAGAATACGTTCCGCTGTCTGCACGGTATGATCGTGGAGCGCGTCGTTGGGATTGGGAGCATCGACGCCAGCCGCACGCACTCTCTTCTGTATCTCACAAGGCGCGGTTTCGAACGCTTTGACCACCCCACGGTCGGTGCTAACCAGCAGAAGGCCGTTGGCCACGGCGAGACCGTAAGCCCGCCCCTGCACGCTCCCCTCCCAGACACGCTCGCCATCCGTGGTGCGGAACGCGGCGACCGCGCCGTCCCCACCGGCGAAGAGCAGATCCCCGGCCCGGATCAGCGAGTCGGAATAGGTGCATGGCGTTTTCCAGGGGATACAATCGCTCAAAGAGGTTTGCACGGCCTCGATCTTCTCGGAGAGATCGGCAATCTCGAGCCGGAGCGCCTGGGCGCGGCTGGCGCCGGTTTCGCCGAGTTTATCCAACGCCTTCTTGATCATGCCGCGTTTCTCTACGAATGCGTTTATCTTTTTCGCTGCACTCAAATAACAGACGCGGTCGAGCGCACTCAGCTCGCGGTCGCCCTGGAGATAGACACGCTCTTCGGTCGTCACCATCTGTCGACCGTTGAAACTGGCGATCTCAGAGCGGGTGTCGGCGTCGAAGGCGACCAGCTGGCCCGTGTCTCCGGGGCCGTAAATCAACATCGATTCCGGGAGCAGCGCGTAGGTTCCGCCCGGCCCGCCGAACGATCCCAGCGACCGGCCGTCGGCCCGGTCGTACATGGCGGGGTTCGCGCGCCCGTTGGGAACATAGAGCCGATTGGGCGAAGCGAGGAGATAACCTTGCGGAGAGATACCCGTGACCGGCTTTTTCCACACAACGGAACCGTCCGTAGCGTTCAGCGTGCAGAGAAACACGCCCTGCAACGGGAACAGACCGGCGATGTACTGAACCGTGCCGTCTTCAACGATGGGGCTCGTGCGCACCGGGCAGGGCGAGATCAGGCGGCCATTTCCGGCGATACGTTTCTTCTCGGGGACCGGGTTGTATTTCCATATCAGCCTTCCATCGGCCGCGTCGAGACAATACAGCCAGCCGTCATCCGACCCTGCGTAGACACGATCGTCTACGACTGTGGGCGCAATTCGAACCGGAGCTTCGGTGGTGTAGGTCCAGCGGATCGCGCCGTCCATCGCGTCGAGCGCGTAGACACGATCGTCGGCGGACGAACCGAAGTAAACTGTGTTATCCACGGCGGCGACGTGAAGAGCGCGGTCATGGATCACCCTGGGATTCAGTTTATCGATCTCGTGCCACAAATCCTGCCGCGCGGGCGCGGGCCAAGTCGGTTGAAGCGTTTGGCGAGGTCGGTAGCGCCAGGATTCCCAAAGCGGTAGTACGAGCGATTCCGCGGTCACGCCGCTACGCCGCGCATCGTGCAGGTGGGTGGGCCAATCCTCCGCCGCAACTTGCACCGTCATCGAACCCAGGACCGTGAGAATTCCACAAAGCCGTAAGAAACTCGTAAACATAGAGGCCTCCGCGTTCGGCGTGAGCCAGCAAAGATCTGTTAGGATAGCAGCTTAAAGACTCCGGTACGCACGGAACACACGGGTGAGGATCGCATCATGATCGTAATTCGAGACGCGACCCAAGACGACCTCGCCATCGTCGCCGACTACAACGCCGCCATGGCCTGGGAGACGGAGAGCACCCGGCTCGACAGGGAGAAACTCGAGGCGGGTGTCGGCGCGGTGCTGAAGGACCCTGCCAAAGGCCGCTACTTCTTGGCGGAGATTGACGGCGAAGTCATTGGCCAAGCGATGCTGACGTATGAATGGAGCGATTGGCGCAACCGGATATGGTGGTGGTTTCAGAGCGTTTATGTCCACCCCGACCACCGTCGTAACGGCGTTTTCCGGGCGTTGTACGATCGTGTCCACGCACAGGCCGAGGCCGACCCCGAGGTTGCGGGACTACGGCTCTATGTGGAACGGGAGAACGAAACCGCGCAGAAGACCTATGTGAACCTCGGCATGACCGAGTCCTGCTACCGAATGTTCGATATCGAAAAAGAGACGTAGCGGGCACTACTTCTCCGGTTTGTGAGTCGCGTCTTGCCCGGGCTCTTTCAGAACCGCATCGAGTTGCAGATCCCGCACCTGCATGCTCACATCGAACACGCCGGGAACCTCCCAACCCATATTCATGTTGACGACGGCGTACCGCTTCCTGTCCGCGCTGGCGAGATAGCCTCGCGCCACCGCCATTTCGAGTCCGGCTTCGATCTGGGGTAGAAGATCCGTGTCGACGTGAACCCAGTGGCCAACTTTGACCGGAGTGGTATACGCCAGCCGAGCGGCGATGCTGTAGATAAACTGGCCAGTGGCGTCATCCTTCCCCATGTCGCGGGCTTTGTGGCCCGGAGGCATCTCGTGCCGGTTGTCGAAAAACGGGACTCCGAACCAAAAGTAGCCGCCCGAGTCTCCCGGCTCCGGGTCGACATTCCTGACAACCAGAAAGAGTTGGAACTGCGCCGCGTGAAGACTGGGATCGTATTCCGCCTTGAAATAGGGCCGACATTTCAGAAGTTTTACGTCGACACGGAGCCGGATGGCGTCGAGCCCACTGAGCGGAACGGTTTGGGTGACGTCCTGTTCGACGAGCAGATGCGGCCACGCTTCACCACGCTTTCTGGGCGAGGAATACTCCGTCTGTGCGTAAACATCGAGCACGATGTCCCGATTCTCCGACGCCGCCCCAGCCACAAGCACCCCTTTGGCTTGGTTCTCATAGACGAGGTCGCCATTCGCACGGCGAATGCAAACACTTTCCGCGAGTGTGTGGCGAGTCCCCCACTGACAGAGCCGCCAAACCGGTCTCTTGCTTTCATCGTCGAAATTCAAGACCGCCTCGGCCCGCCGCCCCATTTTCGATGTGGGAAAACTCAGTAAGAAACCGTTGCTGTATTTCAGGTCCGCGAACAACGGCACAACCGTACCGCTCGAATCACTCGGCGCTTCGGTCTGCGCGTGAGCGGCCATCCCCAACGAGAGAAATAGAGAAAGCGTCAGAACGTTGCTGGGCCATCGATCGTTCACCATGGTTTGCCTCCGGTCGATTCGAATCTAGCAGATTGCGCTCGTGGCCGCACAGACACTGTGGGGTTCTGATAGGTCTTTCGCCCGAGTTTGAACGAGAGTACGCTTGCATAACGTCGTTACCGGCAAACACAGAACAGCGAGGAATTCACTCATGGTTAGATCGAATCGGATACACCGCATTGCGCTCTGTTGGGTCTTTGTTTTGGGAAGCCTGGGCGTGGCGCACGGTCAAGAGAGACAAAACCGCCGGGGTGCCGGATCCGATCTGACGCTCTGGTACAAGCAGTCCGCGGCCGCGTGGGTCGAGGCTCTCCCGGTAGGCAACGGCCGATTGGGCGCGATGGTTTTCGGCGATGTCCAACACGAACGTATTCAGCTCAATGAAGATACGCTTTGGGCGGGGCATCCGGTCGAACGAAACCGGGTGGGCGCGCACGAGCATCTGAACGAGGCACGCCGCTTGATTTTCGAAGGGCAATACGCCGAAGGTCAGGCGATCGTGCAGAACGAGCTTATGGGAGAACGGATCGCGCCGCGTAGCTATCAGACCCTCGGCGATCTCGAACTCGATATAGAGACGGATGCGAAGATCGAGGAATACAGCCGGTGGCTGCATCTCGACACAGCCACTGCGGGGACGGAATACCGTGCCGGTGGGGCGCGGTTCAAACGTGACGTTTTTGCCAGTCCCGTCGATCAAGCCGTCGTCGTTCGTTTCGTGTGCGACAAGCCGGGGCAAATCACGCTCAACGCGCGCCTGTCGCGTGAAGAGAACGCGTCCGTCGAGACGGTCGGCTACGACGGGCTGGTGATGCGTGGGCAAGCCGACCGGGGCGAAAAGCACGAAGGCGTGGAGTTTGAAGCGCGGCTGAAGGCGGTCGTGCTAGGCGGAAAGGTCGCCGCTTCCGACAAAGGATTACGGATCGAAAAAGCCGACCGGGTCACCTTCTATATCACGGCGGGCACAAGTTATCGTGGCGGGGATTATTCCCAGCGCTGCCAGGAGCAACTCGCGGCCGCTCAGAAGAAGAGTTACCGGGAATTCCGGCGAAGTCATATCCAAGAGCATCGGCGTCTGTTCCGGCGTGTCGAACTCGACCTGGGCACAAGCGAAGCGGAAAAACTACCGACCGACGAACGTCTGAACGCGGTAAAAGAGGGCGCGGTCGATCCGCAGTTACTGGCCCTCTATTTTCAGTATGGCCGGTACTTGCTGCTCTGCTCGTCCCGGCCCGGGTGTATGCCCGCCAACCTGTAGGGTTTGTGGAGTCACAAGATCGACGGCCCCTGGAACGTCGACTACCACATCAACATCAACGTTCAGATGAACTACTGGATCGCGGAAATCTGTAATCTTACGGAGTGCCACGAACCGTTCTTCGATCTGATCGACAACCTGCGCCCTCGTGGCCGCAAGACGGCCCGCGAGGTGTACGGTTGCCGGGGATTCGTCGCGCACCATACGACCGACGCCTGGTATTGGACATCGCCCATTGGCAAAGTGGATTATGGGATGTGGGCCATGGGTGCGGCGTGGAGCTGCCAACACCTGTGGGAGCACTACCTGTACACGGGCGACGCGGTGTTCTTGCGTGAACGCGGGTATCCGATCATGAAAGAGGCGGCCGAATTCTTCCTCGACTTCTTGGTCGAACATCCCAAGACCGGGAAGCTCGTCTCCGGCCCGTCAAACTCGCCTGAGAACCGGTTCAAGACCAAGGACGGCGTGGTTTCCAATCTCACTATGGGTCCGGCCATGGACCAACAGATTATCTGGGATCTGTTTACGAATTGCCTGGATGCCGCCGAGGTACTGAGCGTCGACGACGGTTTTGTGAAAGAGACACGGGGCGCGTTGGAGAAACTCACCGGACCTCAAATCGGCACCGACGGGCGGCTGATGGAATGGTGCGAGGAGTTCGAGGAACCCGAACCCGGCCACCGTCACATGTCACATCTTTTCGCACTGCATCCCGGAAAACAGATCACGCTCCGGGGCACGCCGGGACTGGCCACCGCCGCCCGAAAATCTCTGGAATACCGGTTAGCGAACGGAGGCGGTCACACCGGCTGGAGCCGGGCCTGGATCATCAATTTCTGGGCACGGTTGGGCGAGGCGGAAAAAGCGCACGAGAACCTGCTGGCCTTACTCCGCAAGTCGACGCTCACCAACCTCTTCGACAACCATCCGCCGTTCCAGATCGATGGTAACTTCGGCGGCACGGCGGGTATCGCGGAGATGCTCTTGCAGAGCCATGACGGTGCGCTCCATCTCCTCCCGGCATTGCCCAAGGCGTGGCCCAAAGGTTCGGTGAAGGGCCTCCGCGCGCGGGGTGGTTACGAGGTCGACATGGAGTGGCGAGGCGGCACATTGAGCGGCGCGCAGGTTACGTCCGACCGGGATGGAACTCTACGTGTTCGTGCGGATTACCCTGTGCGGGCGAAGCACGGCACGACAACTATCGAGACGACGGCGATCGACAGCTCGCTATTCGAATTCAAAATGAAAGCGGGCCAAACCGTGACACTCGAACCGGCGCGGTAGTACGTCTCCAGAATCAAGACACGCACGATTTGCGTATTTTGGCGGCGAGGCGGGGCATAATCATCGCTCCGGTGGCGGTCATGACGGCGTCGGCCCCGGCTTCGCGCATCGATCTGTATCCCGCTTCGTTCAAGACGCCGCCGACACCAAACACCGCAAGATCCAACCCGAGTTCTTCGCGGAGAGTGGTCATCTGCCGAACGCAATCGCGGGAAACCTGAGCGATTCCAGCGCCGGTGACTCCCGCGATAGGCCGTCCAGGGAAGGCCTCGTTTTCACCGCGTTCGATGGTTCGGGAGAGCGTATTCAAAGTGTGGACACCATCGATAAACGGCGCGACGGCGTCTAGCCAAGACCGGGCTTCGCTATCCCCGGAGAAAGCGCCGATCTTGACAATGAACGGCGTTTCTCCAATCCGTTCGCGAATCCGCGAGCAAACCGTGACGGAATCCTGGATGGAGCGATAGATTTGCCCTTCGTTGGTGGTGACATTGGGGCACGAAAGATTGGCTTCAACCACATCCGCGCCAGCCTGTTTCGCCCATAGAGCGCATTGGGCATAATCGTCGAAGAGATCGGTGGCGGTCCAGCCATCGCGAGGTGTACCCACCACCCCGACAACGAGTATTTGCCCATCTCGCAGAATCCGTTTCGCATGGCGGATATCTTCGATCCACACATCGGGGTGCGTCGAAGGCATTCCGTAAGAAACAGTCCAGGTGGAACGTTCAAGGGGTTGTCTCAACGGGTCCGCCATTTGCAGTGTTTGGGTAGGATCGAGTTCATGCAAGACGGGCGCTCCTTCAATGGGGAGCATGTTGGGCATGTCATAACAGGGACGGTCCAAAGAGCGGACGGTCTTATAAGTGAGGATGGAATACCCCAAGCGGGCGTAAGCGTCGATCCATCGGGCATTCAGCAAGGGACCCGCCGAAATGCCGAAAGGGAATTCGACATCCAGACCGAAGAGAGTGGTCGGCGATTTCGGGAGATCAATCGCTTCCGGCAGGTCGACGCCTGGGCCGAGATTGTAGTTTTCCTCATAAGAACGATGGATATCGTAAGTTCGTATCATGGTTTCCGCATTCAATCGGCGGGGAGATCCGGGTTAGATCAGCGGTAGCTGCACAGGCTTATGGGTCTCGTAACACTGCTGCGCCGCGAAGATAACTTCGTGGGTATGAATAGCGTCATCCAGGTTGCAGTGCGATTCGCGATCCTCTTGGATACAGCCTACGAAATGATCCATCTGCCCCTGGAAGGGATGATGGGCAACGTCGGAGGTATCCGGCAAGATGGCGGGGATTTCGACCCAACCTTTTTGTCCGGGAAAGTGATGCGACCAGATCCGGTTGTTTTTCACGGAACCCCGGTCGCCGAAAATCTCGACTGGGAAGGTGTAGGGCATGATGCAATCGAAATTGACCGAGACTTTTCCGGTCACGCCGTTTTCGAACTGAAGCAGGAGCATCTCCAAACCTTCGTACTCTAACGGCGGTCCATCGTCCCTCCATGTCCCCTCATAGTAGTTGAATTCGCGGGTCGCGCCCTTGCGCCAACCGCCGCGATAGGCGAAAACCTCTCGCACGCGAGCCGCTTCTTGACTCGCACCACCGGCGAACCAGCGCGCGGTATCCAGCGCGTGACAACCGCCCACCAACATCGCGTTGCCCCCACGTTCGACCGTTCGCGCTTCTTTGAATCCCGGCCACCAGCTGGCGATATTGGATTGATAGTCCGTCTCGACACAGTAGATGTTTCCGAAAGCGTCTTTCGCCATGAGAGACTTGATCGTCTCGAACAGAGGATTCCAGCGCAGGACGAACGAAACGACCGTCTTGACCCCGGCCTTCTGCACGGCTTCGCGCATCACGCGCATCTCGTCCAGACCATTGGCGATCGGTTTTTCGATCACGATATGCTTCCCGGCGTTCGCCGCCTTGACGGTATTCTCGGCGTGCACGTGTTGGGGGGTACAAACAGAGACGATATCGACATCGTCCTGTTTGAGGGCTTCATCCAAGTCGGTGTACTTGCCGATGCCTTCGAGTCCAAACTCGGTGGCGTGAGCTTCGACGCTCTCCATCCGGCGGCTCGATAGCCCCACGACGCGTGTATGCGGATTGTTTTGAAAGGCCTTGATGTGTTCGCCGGCGACCCATCCGGCTCCATGCACCAAAACACCATACTGTTCGCTCATGATCGAGAACGCTCCTTGGTTTCGATGTAGACTCTCACTCAGTAGGGTAGGATTGACCGTTGGCCTCCGCCAGTGCCGGAAACCTGGGTGTGACTGCACCGCATGAACTTCTCCCCGAGTCCTCGAACAAAGGACCCGGTCGACCGGGCCACCGGAATGCGGTAGAGTCCACAAGACCTGACAATATCCAATTTCCGGCTGTAAAAGTCCGAGCGCACAACCCACACAGGCACTCCGTGTGCGCGACCGGAAGGAACACACACGAGAAATAGATGATGATCGAAAAGAAAATATCCCGTAGACAAACCCTGAAACTACTGGCTGCGTCCAGCGGCGCAGGCTTCGCCGCCGCGTGCTCGCACCCGTTCAACATCGGAAGGAGCGGGCAGTCCAAGATGCGGCCCCGACCGGACCTGCTGCCAAGAAATGCGGACTCGGCGCTCGAACTCTATCAGCTGAGTCATGACGAGATTCCATCGGGGCACGTCTATATGGAGGCGCAGATCTTCACGCCTGATTCGCAACGCCTCGTCTATCGCCGTGCGGCCCACAGTCACGACGGGGATCGGTACAGTCCCGAACACCGCCTGATCCTTTGCGATTTAGAGAATGGGGGAGAGCTCTCGCCTTTGACCAACGAGTTGGGCGTGGCCGGGCCGAGTATCTCGCCAGACGGTCAGCTCCTCTATTATTTCGTCGGAGATCGAACCGGCGACACGGAAACGATCCTCCTGAAGCAAGTCCGGCTCGATGGGACAGAGCGAGAGACGCTTCACGTCATCGACAGCCCCCTACCCGGGACGAACTACAGGCCCAACCGCCTGTATCCGCTCTCGACGATCTCTTCCGATGGCAAACGTATCGCGATTTCTTGCTTTCTGGGCGATGGGCAGACCGAAAACGCGCCGTACGGATTGCTGGTCTACGATCTGGAAAAGGCCGATGTCCAACTGGTTCTCACGGGGCTGACGTGGCTGAACATGCACCCCCAATATTCGAGATCGCTGGACCCGGATGCGAGTCACGACATCCTCGTTCAGGAAAACCACGGTGGGAAGTACGATCTCACCGGAATGGTCCTCCCGGGGAAACTCGTCGGTGGCCAGGGTGCGGACATCCATGTCATTCGCGACGACGGAACCGACTTCCGCACCATGCCCTGCGGCCGGGATACACGCGTGGAAACTTGTCAGGGACACCAATGCTGGCGTGGCCGCGAAGAGACAGCGGTCATCGGCACGGTCGGAGCCCCACGCCCCGGCAAGGAGACGAAACTGGAACTTATCCAAGGGCGGGCGATCCCGGACAAAGGCCATCTGGGTCTCCACACTCCCGGCGCACAACGAAACGACCTCTCCCGCAGCTTCGACGAGCCGCGCTTCAGTCATTTCGGAGTCGATATTGCCGGGACGCGCATCCTGTCGGATTCTCCCACGAGAGAGAGTTGGCTGATTCACGCGGCGGAGTGGGGAACGGGCGACGGCGAGCCGCTTCAGAATTGGCACTTCATTCTCAATGCGAACTCCACATACGCGAAACGAGCGCATCCGCACCCCTTCCTCTCGCCGGACGGGAACCGAGGTTTCTTCAACTCGGACGAGAGTGGAATTCTGCGGCCCTACGTGATCGCCGGATTGTGAAACGAATAGAGTCACGTCACTAGAACCTACGGATCATGACCTCCATGCCAACAAACAGCACAAGACTGCATTCAAACAAGCGGATTGGACTT
>CAYTDF010000029.1:0-18140 GCA_964436365.1 uncultured bacterium
ACATGGCGGTTCGGCCAATGGTATTACCCAGATTCAGCTGGCGGGCGCGGCCCCGGAAGGTATTGTGGGACAATACATCGTCGTGGCACCCATTTCCGAATACCATAACACGTTCTATCAAGGCGGTGTTTTCCGGGAAGCGTTGGCGGCGGGATGGCTAAAGGCCGCGCAATGGCCGGAAGATAACCTGGACGAGGTTCGCTCGCACCCCACCTACGACGAGTATTGGAAGGTTCAGAACCTAGAGGAGCGAGTCAACCGTGTGAACTGGACCACGGTGCATATCGCGTGCTGGTACGACATCTTCCAACAGGGGAGCATCGACGCATTCACGACGATTCAGAAACGCGGTGGTAAGAAGGGGCGCAAGAACGTCTACCTCCTGCTCGGGCCGTGGACACACGGAGTGAACCGCCTGAAAGTCGGAGAGGTCGAATTCCCAGAAAACGGAAGAACACCTGAGGATTGGCCGAGTTCGGCCGAGTGGATTCGGCATTGGCTGCTAGACAAACCTCTGGAGAAGACACCGCCTCCGGTGCTCTACTACACGATGGGCGAGCTGCCCGATGAGGGCGCACCGGGGAATGAATGGCATAGCGCGGAGTCTTGGCCCCCCGCCGCCAAGGAGACCAAGTTCTATCTGAGCGAGGACGGCGCTCTGGGGCGGAAAAAGCCGAATAAAAGTTCGCTCTCATACGTGTACGATCCCGACAACCCGGTCCTCACGATCGGCGGGACGAACCTGCTCGTCCCGGCGGGTATGTACAATCAGAGAGATTTCCTCGCGGATAAGGAGAAAGACATTCGTTTGAACTCCGAAGAACGCGACGACGTTCTCCTATTCACCACCGAGCCTCTCTCCGAGCCGATGGAAGTGACCGGACGGATTACAGCCGTACTGCATGTATCGATATCGGCAACGGACACCGACTTCACCGCCAAACTGACGGACGTCTACCCGGACGGCCGCAGCATGCTGGTTTGTGACGGTATCCGTCGACTCGGCTTCCGTAAGAGTAAGAACGACTCGACCTTCAAACTCGCGAAACCGGGCAAGACCTACCGCCTGGAAGTCGACCTTTGGTCGACGAGCATGGTCTTCAACAAAGGCCACCGGATCCGGCTCGCGGTTTCCAGTAGCAACTTTCCGCGTTTCGCCACCAACCCCAACACCGGCGATCTCGATTGGAAGAACACGGAGAAGCAGACTGCGGATCAGACAGTGTTCGTGGGCGGAAGAAAGGCATCGTACTTGATCCTGCCCATCGTGGAATCGAAATAGGTGAGGGGATCGGAGATCGTTCCGAACAGTTTGAAAGACAAAGATAGGAGTAACCTCGTGAAAAAGTGGACAACCTCAGGAGCCCCGCTGGCCATCACCGCGATCCTTCTCATCCTCGGAGGATGCGCCTCCACCTCACAACGTACCGCGTCGTCCGAGGGAGAGGTTCTCTTTGACGGAAAGAACATAAAACAATGGATCGCTGTCGAAGGGGGAGAATGGAGTATCGAAGACGGCGTACTCGTGGGCCGGAACGGCCAAAATTGGAGCACGGATCCGGAGAAGTCCGGTTCCTGGCTGCGTACCAAAAAGATGTACGCGAACTTCGAACTCGAATTCGAATACGCGATCAGCGAAAAGGGTAACAGTGGCGTCTTCTTTCGATCGGCGGCCGAGAAGAATCCGGCCTTCACGGGCTACGAAATGCAGATCGTGGATTTTTTCGGGCGGGAGCCGAGCAAGAGCGGCGCGGGAGCGCTCTACGATATCATCGCCCCCACGAAGAACCTGGTGAAACGCGCCGGGGAGTTCAACCACGTCGTGATCCGTGCGGACGGTCCTTGGATTACCATCGAGATGAACGGCGAGAAGGTGCTTAACTTCGTCGGTCATCGCCAGTTGGAAGGCTACATCGGGCTTCAGAACCACGACGCACGCGCCGTGGTGCGGTTCCGCGACATTCGGGTGAGACGTCTGTAGCGTCCCACCCGACCCTATCCTAGCCAACGGCCCGAAAAACGAGGATTCTATCGGCACCACAAACCTTCTGGAGATGAAACGATGTCAGATCGCACCCAACCGACCGTATCGAGACGGACGTTTACACAGACCGCAACGGCGGCAGCCGTCGGCGCGGGGATCGCACTCACACAGGCCTGCGCCTCGGGTTCGAAGCGCCCATCACTGTGCAAGTTTCGTGGAGGGATCACGAAATCTCTCAAACAAGGGATGATCGGCGAAGGAAAGACCATCGAGGAAAAGTTCGCGGTGGCCAAGAAAGCGGGCTTCGATTCTGTCGAGCCGGGAACGATCTATAGCGCCGATACGGTGGCAGAGACGTTGGCGGCGTCGAAAAAACTCGGCCTGCCGGTCGACGGTATCGTCTGCGACAAACACTGGTCGTGCCCTCTCTCCCACCCCGACCCCGCTAAAGTGGCGACGTGCGTGGATTCGATGCGGGTCAGTATGGAGAACGCGAAAGCCCTGGGCGGGGATATGGTACTTCTGGTCCCGGCAGTGGTCAACGCGGACATCCGCTATGAGGTCGCCTATAAACAGACCCAAAAGATCATTATCGAAGAAATCGTACCGATGGCGGAGGAGTTGGATATCGTCGTCGGGCTGGAGAATGTCTGGAACAACTTCCTGCTCAGCCCGGTGGAGTTCCGCCGTTATATCGAGGAGATCGATAGCCCCTATGTCGGGGCCTGGTTCGATGTGGGCAATATCCTCGCCTACGGCTGGCCGCAAGGTTGGATTCGTACGCTGAGCGACCTGATCGTCCGTGTCGACATCAAAGATTTCAAAGGCGGGCCGCGTACCGGAACCTTCGTGCCGCTGCGGGAAGGTTCGGTCAACTGGAAAGAAGTGATGATCGCCTTCCGCGAGGTCGGCTATGACGGCGTCTTCGCGGCCGAGGTGGGTGGCGGAAACCTCCAACACCTGACCGACGTGGTCTCGAAACCGATGGACTTGATCATCGCCGAGGCGTGATCCTCCCGAAACTCGAGAAAGCAGACAAAGCAACGCCCCGCTGGAATAGAACCCGGCGGGGCGTTTTGTTTCTGCGCTCGTGTATCGAATCACGTTCTAAACATCGCTGATTTTGATCTTGAACTTCTGGTTCTTGCGCATGAGCGACTTCCAGGTCAATTTCCGGCCTGGCCGGTAGGCGGCTTCGCGGCCCAAGATCGAGGTCAACGCGCTCTGGGCGGCGACTTCGGCGGTGTTGATGGGGTTACCGTTCACGATGCTCTCGACGTACTCGGCGAGCCGACTGGACTCGGCGCCGTCAAACGGGTCGCCCTTCTTCCATTCCCATGGGTTTTCGCCCATGATCTTGGCCGCGCCATAACTGGTCAGCGCCACACCCTTGGTGCCGAACAGACGCACCAGACACTCGCCCCAGCCCTTCAGGAACTGAGTCGACGCGAAACTGACGTTGGCCCCATTCGGATACGTATAATGGACATCGAAATGGTCGTAGCAGTCGCCGAGCCCCTTGCGGACACTCTGGCCACCCATGCCGATGGCTTCGACCGGGGCCTCGTCCTTGAAATGCCAGTTGCAGACATCCAAGACGTGGATGTTCTGCTCGACGATGATGTCTCCAGAGAGAGGGATATCAAAGACCCAGTTGCGTAGCCGGGTCTGATCTTTCGATTCGCCTGGCTGTGAACGGTCGCCGAGCGCACCGGAGTAGTAATAGCACTGGCCACTGACGATCTCGCCGATGTCGCCCCGATGCACGCGCTTGACCGCTTCCTGGAAAGCGGCGCTGCTGCGGAGCTGAGTTCCACTGTGCACACCGATCTTGCCCTTGGCTTTCTTGCCAGCCGCGATAACACGCTTCGCGCCGACCACGTCGGTGGCCACCGGCTTCTCACTGTACGCGTGGACACCGGCGTCGACGGCCGCCTCAATGTGCAACGGATGGTAATAAGGGGGGCTGGTGATCAATACCAGATCGACGCCGGAAGCCAGTAGATCCTGATAGGCATCCATGCCTCGATACAGCCGGTTCTTGTCGATGGCGGGGAGGTCGAGCGAACTTTGCAGCTCGTCGAAATGAGATTTGGCCCGGTCGAGCCGGTCTTGGAAGGCGTCGGCGACGCCGACCAGTTGGGTGTTGGCGGCGCGAATGAAAACGCCGGCATCGTGGGTGCCACGGCCTCCGGCCCCAATCAGCCCGAGAGCCAGCCGCGAGTTGGCGGGTGCGCCACGGACGGACTCGGGTTTGACAAATACCAGCGATGCCGCCGCGGCGGCTTTTGTGAAGTCTCTGCGTGAGACAGACGTTTTGGACGTATCGGTCATCGGAATCTGCTCCATAAAAGAAGGTTTACGCGTGTTTACAGACGGTCGTCGTGCCGAATATTTATGTCAATCCGGCACAACCGGCCGGTGAGCGCCATCCCTGAAAAGAGAGGCACAGTTTGTATTATCTCGCGATTCGGCCGGGCAGAGAACGGTACAAGTGGATGGTAAGAAAAATGGACATTTGGGCGATTTCGCGATACCGATGTAGGGATGAGACGTATGCTTATCGAGTGTGGCAGTGCCCTGCCGCGGATTTTGGACGGGAGAAGGAGTGCGGTCCATGGGAGCGAGGATGTGAGACGACGCGAAAGAAGAGTGCTTCAGAAGTTCACCGCCCTGTACGTGGGGGCGATCCTGGCGATCATCATCGGCGGGAGTCTCGGGTACGGCCTGCGATACGGCTTTCAAGAACACTCGGGGCCGTCACGCGAGAGCCAGATCGAGGCGTATTTCATGCGGCTGGCCAAGACCAACGACTCTCCGGCAACGATGGAGTCGGCCGATCTGCTGTACTACGCAGCCCTGCAGCACGCGGTGAAGGAACCTCACGACTACGCGGAACATTACGTCGACGCACTTTTCGAGCGGTTCCCGGATTCGCTCTGTCTGGAACAGGCCCGCGCGCTGCGGCGCTATCTCGAAGCGGCCGACAATCCCAAGGGGCGCGAAGAAGAGGTGCTGACTGCACGAATCATGCTGGCCATCGAGGCCCTGCCCTTGGTGACCTGTACGGAAGACCGCCGGTATCACGCCGGAGGGCGTTACGGCACCTCCTCCTATACACAAGACGCCAATGTAGTCCTGCGCCCGTGGTGGACTCAAATGCCCGCGTCGGAAGTCTCGTCGGCCACACCGGGAAGCCGAGCGGCACTCTGGCCGGATCGCTCCGCCGTGCCCCAAGAAGGCCACTGTTCCGCCGAAGCCTGGGCCGCTTGGACGTCGTACAGCCCCCGGCGAGCCCTACCATTCAGCCCGTACAGCGCGTTGGTCGAGTGCGGGATGCAAGCGGTACCATACGTCTACAAGCATCTCGACGATCCCCGACTGAGCAATCTGCGTTTCCCCGTAAGGCAATTCCGGGGGCAGGGCTACGTGCCGACCGGGCGGCTCTGTTATCAGATTCTGTGCGAAATCGCCGGATTCAACTTTCACGATATCGTGAACGCACCCAACGGGAAGATGGAGCACCCGGATCCGTTCGGCATTTCAGCGCCGGTCCGTGCCTACCTCGATCGCTGGGTGAAAGAATGCGCCGAGTTGAACCGCTTCGATGCGTTCTGCTGGCACCTGAACCAGGTGGGTAGGGAGGATCAACGCTTCTCGTTCTATCTCAGCCAACTGCAGGTGATCGGCACGAATCAGCAGACGCTCGGCTATCTCCAAGAAATCTACGAACCGAACGATCTCGAAACCGAAGTCTCTGGCAATCGACGCACAGTACGCTGGGATAAGACCGAGTTCATTCCTCGGCTTTTCGACGATCTCGTTCAAGAAAAGTACACCGATCCATACGTGATCCTCCGGCTGCTCTCCCACGCAGGGACTCTCGAACAGAAAAAGACCGTTGTCGAAACGTTGAAGAAGATGCACGACCCGAACGATTACGAGACGGAACTCAAACTGGCGGAATGGATGCTCCACTTTTTCCACGATACGAGTCTCATGGAAAGCGTGGCCGCGAACCACAAGGCAGGCCGTTTTGCCGACACCAAACGAGCGGCGAGACTGCTCCAGCAGAGTGCGCGCGCCGGGAATCCGATGTTGGAATGAATGTGAGTCTCGCGATGCGGCGGCGACACGTGGCGAGGGGAGTTCCGAATGAAACGAATAACGAGGGCCAAACGGCGGGTGATTCTGCTCGCCAGCGCGATACTGCTCGCGGCGCTTATCGGTGGGACAATCGGGGTATGGATGCGACCGAGTATCGACGAGGTGACGGAACGGAAGCTGAAGACGTCATCGCGAAGCCAGCTCCAAAAACTTTTGAACACGTTGGACAAAACCAATGACTCACCAGACACACTTGAATCCGGCGATCTGTGCTACTACGCCATTCTGCAACACGCTGCCGGTACACGATTCGAGCTGAGTCTCCTGTTTCTCGACGCTCTGGAGAAGCGCTTCCCCGACTCGCCATTTGTGCAGAAAGCCGAAACACTGAGGCCTCTGATCGAGACCGCGCGCAAGAAGAAGGAATCACCCGACGCGGCGGTGGCCGCGCAAACACGCTTGGCGATCGAAGCCCTGCCATTGGCGGTGGACGCGCAGGCCCGTTTGACGTTCATGGCGTTGCCATTGGGAGTATCAACGTCTTCGCAGATATCCTCCCGTCCGTGGTGGAGGTTACTCCCCGCGGAGAGCATCATTATGGCGTCTCCCGAGTCGGAGCATGTGGATTGGCCCGTTCGATACACCGGAAAGATCGACCAAGGAAGCCCATGGAATCCAGACAGGATTATGATGGGATCAGATCGAACCTTGTTCGCCGTACGAGGGCTCGGAACATCTCCCTTTCGTACACTCACGGCGTCGCCAACAATCGTCCTGCCCATCGTTCGTGAGCATTTGGACGATCCACGGCTGACGGGGACGCCTTTGAACACGTCCCGCCACGGCCCTTACGAACCAAGACCTGTCTGGCGCGTCTGCTATGGCATCCTCTGTGAGGCCGCTGGTTTTCGTTTCGATGAGATCGAGTTCCCCGCGCGTAACAGGCCGTTTGACCGGCGATTTGAACTCACGCTCACACCGAAGGTCCGGACGTATATCGATCGGTGGTTCGACGAGTGCTTGGAGATGGATCAGAAAGAGTCCATTCTCTGGCACCTCAGGCAAGTCGATCTGAGATCAAAGGCCGCGTATCGACACTTCTTGAGGCTGGGCAAGATGGGCTCCTCTGACGACGCGCTGAAGTTGCTCCACGAAAGACTCGACCCAAACGACGCGGAAGCCGCGCTCATACTGGCGCAGATAGCGGCGGAACTGAAGGACAATAGCCTCGCCACTCACGTGGCTCGTCATTTTGTGGAAGGACGTTCACAAGAACCGGAATTGGCGATCCGATTCATCGTGAACCACGGAACAACGGACGATAAGGCACGGGTTCTCAAACACCTCAAAGCGCTACCGACGCAGTCTTCCTTCAGTGAAGAGATGGACGTGATCCGACACCTGGCACTGTACGGGGATACAAGCAAGGTTCCGTATCTGTTTGAATGGTACCGGGACGGCAGCCTACGCAACTCGCAACGCTACTGGGAAGTGGTCACGCTCCTCGCAGAACAGAAACGCCCGGAATACAATCAGATCATCATTGAAAGATGTTTGAAAACTCTCTCCGAACTTCAACCGCCACCTAAGACCGTGGAACTGAGCGAACATCGGGACGCTGGAACGGCACTTCTTCTTTGGAGGATTCATGGCGAATTGGCGGCGCGCCAATCATTCGCGAACGCGCGGAGAGTGCGGCTCTTCGGTGCATTCTTGGATTGGCCCGTGATCATTGGGTACGGTTTAGCCACCAGGACGAGTACTACGATCACAAGACGCATCTGTGACCAAGCGGCGCAAAAACTTGTGGAATTGAAACTGGTGTCGAACGGTTTCGACGCGAACGCTCCCGACCGTGACGAGCAGATTGAAGCCATCCGCAAGGAACTCCGCGAACGGTATCCCGCCACCCACGAGCCAACGGCAACCGAGGAGCGTTCCGAATGAAACGACGTGAAACGAGAGAGAAACGGCGGCGGATTCTACTGATCGGCGCGATGCTTCTCGCCGCTCCTATCGGTGGCATGATCGGAATCATCATGCAACCGAATGTCGATGAGACCACGGAACGAAAGTTGCAGACATCGCCGGAGAGTCAACTGCAGATGCGTCTAAGGCTGTTGGCCGAAACAGGCGACTCGCCGGAGAGAGTGGAATCGGGCGATCTGTGCTACTACGCGGCGCTGCATCACGCCACCGGCCATCACCTCGAGCTAAGTCTCCTGTTTCTGGACGCCCTCGAAAGACGTTTCCCCGACTCGCCATTCGTACAAAAAGTTGAGACTTTGAGGCCGCTAATCGAGACGGCGCGCAAGAAGGAAGAATCTCCCCAGGCTGCGGCAGCCGCACAAGCCCGTTTGACGATCATGGCATTGCCGTTGGCGGTGGGGGTTAATCCAAAGATATCATCCTCCTCCCGTCCGTGGTGGCATTCACTCCCCGCAGGGAACGTCGTCATGGCATCCCCCGAGTCGAAGTATGCGGGTTGGCCGATTCGATACACCGGAAAGACCGGCGAAGAGAGCCCATGGAATCGGCAGAGAATGAACCGGAGGATGGACGGAGATTGGTACGCCATACGGGGATTCGAAACACTTCCCATCCAAACCCTCACGGCGTCACGAACAGCCACCGTGCCGGTTCTGCGTGAGTTTCTGGACGATCCACGCCTAACGGGGCTCCCTTTGGACGTGTTCCTTTTCTCTCATTACGACCCGAAACGGCCCTGGTACTTCTCTATTGTGGGCCCCCACGAACCGAGACTGTTGTGGCGTGTCTGCTATGAAGTTCTGTGTTATGCCGCCGGTTTTCATTTCGCTGAAATCGAGTACGATCCCGCTATCGAGAGACCGTACATGCAACACCCCGATTTCACACTTACACCAAAGGTTCGTGCGTATATCGATCGGTGGTTCGACGAATGCTTGGAAATGAGCGCACGAGAATCGATTCTCTGGCACTTCAGACAGATCGATCTGCGGTCGAGAGCGATGGGGTTTCACGCCTCTCGACTGGTGCGTGCGGGCCCCCGCGACGACGTGCTGAAGGTACTCCACGAAAGAGTCGACCCGGACGATCCGGAAATCGCGCTCCTCTTGGCGCGGATGGCGACAAACTATGGAGACGATAGTCTGATCGCGGTCCCCGCTCGTCATCTCGTAGAAGGCCGCTCGCCGGACGTGGACGAGACTCTCAGATTCGTCGCGAGACACGGGATGGCGGAAGATAAGTCTCTGGTTCTCGCCCACCTCCAAGCGTTACCGGTTCCGTCTTCGTACAATGAAAAGATGGAGAGGCTCCAGCATTTGGCGGTGTTCGGGGATACAAGCAGAGTGACGGACCGATTGGGCCTATTCGAGCGGCTTCCTGATGGCAGCCTGAGCGACTACAAGCGGTGCCGGAATGTGGTGTGGCTCGTCACGCAACAGAACCGGCCGGAGTGCAACCGGATTGTCGTTAAAGAATGCTTGGCAACCCTCTCCAAACTGTCCCCTCCGATGAAGACCGTAAAACCGAACAAAGATCGGGACTCTATAACGGCATGTCAACTTTGGAGAATATGCAGTAGTTTGGTGATGGAGAATTCGTTCACGGACGAGCAGAAGGCGCGGCTCTACGGTGCTTTCTTGGATTGGCCGGCGGGCGAAAAGGAACACATAGTCTCTGCCATGGGCAAGATCACAGCAATCGCCGAACGCATCTGCGACGGAGCTGCGTATTATCTCATTGAATGGGGATTGGCTTCGAGCGAGTTCGACATGGACGCTCCCGAACCGGAGCGCGACAAGCAGATCGAGATCATCCGTGAAGAGATTCGCAAACGGTACCCCGCCGCCACCGAGCCGACACGGACCAAGGAGATATCCGGTTGAGACGACGTGAGAAGAAACTCATCCAGAGATTCGTTCTGCTCCTTGTCGGGACGTTTCTGGCCATGCTGATCGGAGGCGCCATCGGAGTTTGGATGCATCCGGGCACGCAGATGTTCACAAGAAAGAGTAGGAAGGCGCTCTACGTATCGCCAGAAGTTCTGACCGAGAAGCGTCTGAGCGAGTTGACCAAAACCAAGGACTCGCCGGAGACGCTGAAATCCGGCGATCTCTGCTATTACGCGGCGCTGCATCACGCAACCGGCCACCGCTTCGAGCTGAGTCTCCTGTTTCTGGACGCTCTCGAAGAGCGTTTCCCGAATTCGCCTTTTGCCCAAGAGACCAAGACCCTGAGACCATTGATCGAAACGGCACGCGCAGGAGTCGATTCCTCCAAACAAGCGGCCGTGGCCCAAGCCCTTCTGGCGGTCGAAGCCCTGCCCTTGTCTACGGATTCATACCTGAGAGATGTCATCAAATCCTTGTCTACACCGCAAGCGTGGGGACGTCGGATTCGGTCACTAACCGCTGTGCCAACATCGCCTCATCCGTGGTGGAGATCGCTACCGGAGGGGAGCGTCACCCTGGCGCCGCCAGATTCAAGATACGCGGGATGGCCGGTCGAGTACACACGTCAGGAGGATTCGCTCTCGAACCCGTTTCTGCCACGAGACAAGGAAACAATGGTCGATATCGAAGCCGTTCGAAAGCAACAGGGAAGCAACCGCCAGTACGGTTTGCGGTCTTTCCAGACCTTTCCCGTCAATGTGCTCACCCAGTTGGCACGCACGTCCGTCCCCGTCCTGCGCAACCACCTGAGCGATCCCCGGCTGGTGGGAGTCTCTCTCAATCCGGACCCCGACACTCCATCGGAGCCGGAGACGGTGGGACGCATCTGCTACGAGTTACTCTGCGAGACAGCCGGGTTCAAGTTTCACGACATCAAAGTAGCACCGGCGCAGAACGGGTCACAACCGAAGCAACTCCCCTTCCCTCTTTCAAGACGTGTACTCGCACACATCGACCGATGGATGGCCGAGTGCATAGAGATGGATCAAGCCGAAACCCTGCGATGGCACCTGCGCGATGTGAGTCCGAAGCACCGATCGTTCCCTCGATACGTTTCTCAACTCAAGCCCATGGGCCACAGCCAGGCTACGCTGGATGTTGTCCTTGATAAACTCGACCCGGACGATCCGGAAACCACGCTGACCTTGGCTCAAGCGGCGGTCACGCTGGGAGACTTCCAGACGGTCGCGATTGTCGCACAGCATATCGTCGAGGGCCGCTCGACAGACGTGGGCAGGGCAGTCCAGCTGGTCGCGAAGTACGGGAGTTCAGGGGATAAGGCCTCCGTGTACGCCTACCTCCAGGCGTTGCCAGTACCAGGCGAGTTCGAAGAGGAGTTGGCGTGGCTCGAACAGCTGGCGGTGCTGGGAGACACGAGCCGACTCCCGGGCCTAATCGAGCGGTTTCTTGACGATAGCCTGCTGGAATCCCGCCGCTATCGGGATATGGTGGCGTTCATCGCCCGGCAGAACTGGAAGGATGGCAACCGGGCCATCGTCAAGAAGTGCCTGGAAGCTCTTGCCGCGCTGACACCGCCCGAAACGACTGTGGATTGTGACGAGCATGCCGACTCCGCGAAGGCGCTTCAGCTCTTTAGGATCTATTGCGAACCGGTCGCGCAAGGTGGCTTCACGGCCACCCAGAAAGTGCGCGTCCTGGGTGCGTTCTTGGATTGGCGGACGACTACCGGTACGAATAGTGGTTACGCCCGCAGCGACAGGAACGTTAGCCGCGTACGCATCTGCGATGTGGCCGCGCAGAAACTCTGCGAGCAGAAGTTCTTCCCCAGTGGCTATACCTTCCTTGCCACTGAAGGAGAGCGTGACGCACTGGTCGATATCGTTCGCCAGGAACTCAAAAAGCGTTTTCCGATGCCCACCGAGCCTACGCAGATACCGGAGAATTCGAAGTGAGACAGCGGGAGAAGAGGGTACTGGGGAGATTTGTCTTGCTGATGGGCGGGGCGCTTCTGGCGGTCGTGGGTGGGGGTGTGATCGGGGTCTGGATGCAACCAAGTATCGATGTGACCGTCGAGCGGGAGCTGCAGACACAACCGGTTGTACTGGCTTCGAAACAGGTGAGTGCGCTGGCCAAGACCAACGACTCACCGGACAGACTCGCATCCGGCGATCTGTGCTACTACGCCACGCTGCATCACGCCACCGGCCATCGATTTGAACTGAGCGTTCTGTTTCTCGACACCCTCAAGGAACGTTTTCCCGACTCGCCTTTCGTGTAAAAAGCCGAATCCCTGCGGCCATTGATCGCGACCGCACGCAAGGAAAAGGAATCCCCCAAGGAAGCGGCGGTGGCTCAAGCCCGTTTGGCTGTCGAAGCCTTGCCACTCCTTGTGAATCTGGCTGCCAGACCGAGTGTGAGGTTGAGCGTCCTGTCGGCATCGTCCCTGCCCTGGTGGAAGGGATTCCCCGGAGGCGAGGTCACCCTGGCGTGGCCGGACTCGGAGTACGCCGGATGGCCAGTTGTGTACACAGAAGAGAAGCTTAGCCGGTATCCATCCAGCATAAGAGCCGCTGGCAGACCGAGAGGGACGAAAACGCTCGGTTCCTGGAGTACAAACATCAGTAAACACGGGCAGATACTCCGTGCCTACCCGTGCCGCGCGCTCACGGCCCGCCAGCCCGAAGTGGTCTCCATCCTCCGCGAGCACCTGGACGACCCGAGGCTGGCGGGAATCCCTCAAGTTCCCCCGCCGTATAAACCAGCCCCAGCTGGAGGTCGGCCGTTCGAGCCGGAACGAGTGGGACGAATCTGCTACGAGCTGCTCTGTGATGTCGCGGGGATTCGGTTTGACGAGATCGAGAGACCCCCGAACGGCGAAAGACCGAAAGCAGAGGGAAATCCCATCACGGTTTCACCGAGAGTTCTCGGATACATCGACCGGTGGATGGTGGAGTGTCCGGAAATGGACCAGGGCGTATCCATTCTCTGGCACCTTAACCAGGTGGAGATTGAACCCCAGAAACTCCGCCACTATGTATTAAAACTTACCGACACGGAACACCGCGGGGACGCTTTGGCGCATGTCCACAAAGCGTTCGATCCCAACGATCCCGCCAATGCCTTCCTGCTAGCCCAGGCGGCGGTGCGTCTGGGAGACACGAGCCTCATCACCCACGTGGTCCGGCATCTCACGGAAGGCCGGTCTCCGCATTTGGGTGATGCCATTCGATTCGTCGCGAAACACGGAACTCCGGGAGAGAAATCCACAGTGCTCGCATACCTTCAGGGAATGCCAACACCGTTCCCGTTCGACCAAGAGTTTGAGTGGATCAAGTGGTTAGCGCTGTACGGGGATACCGACAAAGCGACGGCGCTGATCAAACGACTCCGCGCGGGCGATTTCAGTGGATTGCCCATCCGGTACGCTGTGGTCACATTCATCGCCGAACAGAACCGGGCCGACGGTAACCAAGCCATTGTCGAGATGTGCCTGAACGGCCTGACCGGTCTCTCCTCTCCCGGAGAGGCTTTTCACATGAACGATTATCCACACCTGATGGGTGTGTACGACCTTTGGAGTGCCCACAGCGATCTCGTCGCTCGGGGTTCCTTCACGGAGAAGCAGAAGGCGCGGTTCTTTTGCGCGTTCCTGGACTGGCCGTTGTACATGGGTGGAAAGGGGATGGAGGTCGACGGCAAGAAGTATGTAGCAACCCGGCGCATCTGTGACCACGCCGCGCAGTGGCTCGTAAAACTCGGCTTGGTGTCGAGCGCTTTCGACGAAGACGCTCCCGATCCGGATCGCGACATACAGATCGAGGCCATCCGCCAGGAACTTCTTGGGAAATACCCTGAACTGGCTGGAGCGAAACCGACACAAACTCAGAAGGAATCCAAATGAAACAGCGGGAGAAGAGGGTACTGGGGAGATTTGTCTTGCTGATGGGCGGGACACTTCTGGCGATCCCGATCGGAGGCATGATCGGGGTCTGGATGCGTCCGGATATTGACGTCGTGACCCAGAACCGTTTGCAGACATCGCCTGAGAAACAACTACAGAGTCAGTTAACGGTACTCGCCAAAACCAACGACTCGCCGGAGACGCTCGAATCGGGCGATCTGTGCTACTACGCCGCGCTGCATCACGCCACCGGCCGTCGATTCGAGCTGAGCGTTCTGTTTCTCGACGCCCTCAAGGAACGTTTCCCCGACTCGCCTTTCGTGCAAAAAGCCAAGTCCCTGCGGCCATTGATCGCGACCGCACGCAAGGAAAAGGAATCCCCAAAGGAAGCGGCGGTGGCTCAAGCCCGTCTGGCCGTCGAGGCCTTGCCGTTACTTGTGGGCGTCTACTACTGGTGGACGGGCAATCCCGGGAATCTCCCGACCTCCTCCCGGCCGTGGTGGGATTTCTTGCCCGCGGGAATCAAGGATTTCCAGATGGAGGCGGGCCGCTACAGCCCCTCAGGCCTGTGGGGGATCCCTCCGAAATCATCCCGACCGGTCAAGATTCCATTGACCGCAGGTAGCGTCACGATGGCGTCGCAGGGTACTGAGTGTTCCGGCTGGCCGGTGCGGTACGCGAAAGAGAAGCTGAAGACGAGTGTGTTGCGCCAAGCCCAAGGCGCAATATCCATGGAAGTCTTCTTAAGCGGTCCATGGAGCCTTGGTTTCCCCAAGGGTGAACCGCCGTTCCGTTCGTCCCCATGCAGTGCGCTCACATCCCGCCTACCGGAAGTTGTCTCCATCCTCCGCGAGCATCTGGACGATCCGCGTTTGACCGGAATCCCTCAGAATCCACCACCGTATAAGTCACCCCCGCCCCCACCCGGAGGCTGGCCGTTCGTGCCGGAACGTGTGGGTCGAATCTGTTACGAAATCCTTCGCAGCACCGGTGATTTGCCGTCCAGCGAAACCACCACACCGCCAGACCCCACCAAACCGGCGCGCTGAGAGGAACTTCAGCTGCGGAAGAATGCCCCGCGCGATTCGGTACCATCTCGGTAACCGGTGACATTTGAGATGGATAGGTCCCGTTTGCATCGTGAGAACAGGCTACAACCGGCCCGTATCGGTCCCGTACCGGTCGAGCCCGCGAAAGCCTCACTTCTCCACCCTCCTGGACGCCTTCCAACACGCCGTTAAGATCCGATACACTTTTCAGGTTTACGCCGTATTGCTAGTCGGCCTTGTCATGGCGCTTTTGGGGATCGAACCTCTGTGTTCGGCTCGTGAGGCGGAAAGACCGGCTGTGGGGGGCGTGAGGAGGCAGGGAGTCCAATGCAAACCCATCTGTATACGCTCGTTACACTGCTGCAGGAAGCCGATACGCATGGCGGAGGCCACGGCGAGGCCGGACCGATCACGGCCCTGAATATCATCTCGTGTATCCCGTTCATCGCGATCCTGCTTTGCATCGCTGTCATCCCACTGATCAACGACGATTGGTGGCACCCGAACAAGAACAAGGCGATTGTCTCGGCGGTGCTGGGGGTGCCGATGGGATTGATCTTCTTCTTCGTCAGTCGAACGGCATTCTTCCACACGGCGCACGAATACATTTCGTTCATCTGCCTGCTGAGCGCACTCTTCATCATCTCCGGCGGGATTCATATCCGGGGCTCGCTAGCGGGTTCGCCTCTGACGAATGTGGGGATTTTGCTTATCGGCTCGGCGCTGGCGAGTTTTATCGGAACCACGGGAGCGGCAATGGTGCTGATCCGGCCTCTCCTGAAGAGCGTTCTGTGGCGGCGTCGGCCTCACGTGCCAGTGATCTTCTTCATCTTCTTGGTGGCCAATATCGGCGGTCTGCTGACGCCACTCGGCGATCCTCCACTCTTCCTGGGATTCCTGCGAGGCGTGCCCTTCACATGGACGTTCCGGCTGTGGGTGGAGTGGGTGTTTATGGTGAGCGTGGTAACAGCCGTCTATTTCGTGTTCGACTCGATTCTCTACAAACAAGACCTGCGGGAAAATCCTGAAGGCGGAACGGTAGCGGAAGGCGAAAGAGAGGCCTTCGCCATCGAGGGCGCGCTGAACTTCCTGTGGTTGGGCGGTATCGTGGTCACCACGGCGTTTATTCAGAAGTCGCCCGGCTTGGAACTCGGGTACATCGTCATGCTGCTGCTGGGTTGGTTCACCACCAAGGCGGAAATACGCGAGAAAAATCAGTTCACATTCCATCCCATCAGCGAAGTGGCCATCCTCTTCGCGGGGATCTTCGCCTGCATGATTCCCTGCCTGGAACTTTTGCACGCTCATGGAAGCGCGCTGGGATTGCACTCGCCGGGACAGTTCTTCTGGGCGACGGGTCTACTCTCGTCCTTCCTGGATAACGCCCCGACGTATCTGACCTTCTTCGCCACGGCGCAAGGCTTGGGCGCAACCGAAAGCCTGGTTGCGGAGACGGGCATCGCCGCCCCGATCCTGGTGGGTATCTCCCTGGGCGCGGTCTTTATGGGCGCGAATACGTACATCGGTAACGGGCCGAACTTTATGGTCAAAGCCATCGCTGAAGAGTGGAAGGTGAAAATGCCGTCGTTCTTCGGGTATATGGCTTGGTCGTTCGGCATCCTGATGCCGTTGTTTGTGTTGGTCCACTTCATCTTCTTGTGGGGCGGCGGACACTAGGACGGGGATACACTCGCGTCGTCCATGGCTACAAAAAGTTTCAGCTGGGCAGGAAGCGCAGTGGATTGCGCCGCGTACCGCCCAGCTATGAATTATCCGGTCATTGGGGATAGACTGTTTCCGCATGCTCCTTCCCGGCCCCTGAGATATTTGAAACTCCCTTCGAACACGATTTTGCCAGGAGTCAGTTAGACTGTTGCTGTCGAGACCTGATTCTCTCGAGAAGTGCAGAAATCTTTTCGTCCCGTTCCGGTAGCCGGTCGGCAAGTTGCTCACGATAGATTGCAGAGAGTGACCGAAGGAAAAGAGAGGAGAATAAAGCCGTAAGCACCCGGTCTGGCATGCCCGGATGTTGAGGTGCTGAGGCAGAAGACCCTACGGACGCTCTTCTCTGCCTATCCACCCCAAACTGAGCCGCGAATTTGTCATAATCCTTCTCCCACCGCTTGACGATTTCCGCGAGTTGCGCCTCAGGGAGAGCCAGTTTCGCCCGATATGTCCGCGGGGAAGTCAAGCCTTCGTAGAAGCGTCCCATGCAATCTGAGATACCCATGTCAATTTCCACCGCGTTGGGGGATGAGAGACGCTCCATGAATATCCGATTCAACTCTCGGCGAAGGTGATCCAGTTGGTCTCGAATCGTCTCTTGCGTCTTCTTGTCGGGCATAACCTCCGACATACGTTCGCTCAAGAGTAGGTAATGGATGTACTCGCGGGCGATCACTTCAGCAACCAAGCCATCCGTTGGATTCTCCGACATGTCGATGTGGAGTGTGAAGGAATCTCTCAATGTGGATAAGGCAGCCTCGTCCGCATCCTTATAGAGCAGTTCCAGCTTGTTGCCCTGCTTGACTCGCTCTTTCAAGACCTCACCGATATGACCCTCCAGTGAGGTGTAGAAGGTGGCAGGAATAGGCCGGGCCTTCTCGTCGCCCAGGCGCTCCGCTTGAATGCGTGAAAGTGGACGTAGCGCTCTGTCGAGCGAAATCAGTTCGGACTGATCCGGTGGACCGGCCTCACCCGCATTGTGACTTACTTGAAACCAAATCACAACAGCGACAAGCAACAGGCCGCAGAGCGTTAAACTCCAATAACTACGCATAGCATTCTTGACGAACGTCATACTTCCATCCTCCATCAGGATCGTGTGCTTCCGCTCAAACATTACCTGGTGTACAGGGCCAGGAGATACAGTCACCCGCGAGTTGTGTGTTCAATCTGGAAAATAGCACATCAACCACGGTACATCTACCGCACGATATCCAAGTCACGTTTCTTTTGCGTGGTTCGAGAGAAGTTGCAGAAATGACGGCAATCCTCTTCCGGTGCTGCGCGCCCCTCGATACAACCTCGCTACGCTCGGTCACTCGGGAACGCCAGGACATAGAGCACCAAACGATTGTTCAGAGCCCCGCTCTACGCCCCCAACATATCCAAACATTGGGGTTTGATTTCGACAGTCCATTCGCACGAAGCGCCGAGATACTCGCCGTCGCCATAGCAGGTCAACGGTGTATCCGTAT
>CAYTDF010000030.1:0-7897 GCA_964436365.1 uncultured bacterium
ATCCCCGAACCGGTCACCACAAAAGCGTCGAATAATAGTGAACAGACCGCAAGCGTCTTTGCCAAGAGCATCATCGCCAAAACCTCCACCCCATACTCGTCAGATCAATGCGGATCGCCGACTCGCGTTTTGTGCAGAACTGAGCGCGATCAGGCCGAAGGCTTCTGTTCGCCTTCTTTACCGGCAGATTCCTTGCCGACAGACGCCTTTAATGTACGGAGTTCCTCTTCGATCTCTTCATCGGTTTCGAGATCGGCGAAATCCTCGTCGAGAGTCCGTTTGCGTCCGTAGTTGACCAGATCGGCATCGGCTTCCATGCGCTCGATTCGGTTCTCGAACTGCTGAAAGCGGGTGAAGGTGTCCGAGGAGTCCGCTCTGCGGATTTCGGTTTCGGCCTTCTTTTTCTTCTTGGCCTGGACGTGACGCTGCACGAGCACCCGCTGCTTCTCGCGGGCGGTGGTGAGCCGCTCTTCCAACTGTCGGATTTCGCTCTGGTACTGCTCCACGATGCTCTCGCACTGTGTCGTTTCGCGTCCGAGCGCGTCAACCCGGTCCCGGTAGCTGCGTTTCTCCAGCAGCGCTTCGCGAGCGAGGTCTTCACGGCCTTTTTGGATGGCCAGTTCGGCCTTCTTACCCCACTGGTCGGAGCGATCCTTGGCGTCATTGAAGGCGCGCGTCACCTTTTTCTTGGCGGCGATCGCGCCCGCGGTGGAAGCCTTGACCTCGACCAAGGTGTCTTCCATCTCCTGGATCATCAGCTTGACCAGTTTTTCAGGATCCTCTGCCTTGTCGAGCATGGAGTTGAAGTTCGAAGCAATAATGTCGCGTACCCGTGTAAAGATTCCCATTGTTTTTCCTCCGGTGTGACTGTAACCAGGGTATAAGCAACGAGTGCGCCAAATCCCATGGATCCATGTAAGCTATGGTATATGAGCATGTTATGACGATGAAGAAGGCTGTTGGAAATGCTCTAGAAACGTCTACAATACCATCATTAGGTGACCTTCACCAAAACATGGCGGATACCGACAATGGACTCTTACGAGAATGATTCCCATGGAGAGCCGATTGAGATTCAACCGGCACGCAGAGTCGAGCCTCTAGGCCAATCGGAAGCCTTTCTGGAGTTCAACGAGCGCCTCTCGCGCGCGGCTCGTGTGGACCGGCCGGTACTCCTGATCGGCGAGCGAGGCACGGGAAAAGAACTCGCGGCCTCAAGGCTGCACTATCTCTCCCCCCGCTGGGAAGGAGACCTGGTTGCGCTCAACTGCGCCGCACTCTCCCCCACGCTAATCGAATCCGAACTGTTCGGACACGAGGCCGGGGCTTTTACCGGTGCGACGCGGCGGCGGCCCGGACGTTTTGAAACCGCCAGCGGGGGTACGCTGTTCCTCGACGAAATCGCCGCCATCCCCATCGAGGCCCAGGAAAAGATCCTCCGAGTGGTCGAGTACGGCACCTTCGAGCGAGTGGGCAGTTCAAACCCGATCCAGGTCGATACCAGGATCATCGGCGCGACAAACGCCGACCTGCCAGGCCTGGCCAAGGAGGGCAAGTTCAAAGAAGACCTGCTCGACCGGCTTTCATTCGAAGTCCTCTTCCTACCGCCACTCCGAGAGCGGACAGGAGACATCACCCTGCTCGCCAATCATTTCGCGACGCGGATCGCCTTCGAGCTGAACGCCTCCGAAATCCCCGAGTTCGACGAAGAAGCCACTGCCGCGCTGCTGGCCTATTCTTGGCCGGGGAATGTCCGCGAACTGAAAAACGTTGTGGAACGTGCGGTACACCAAGCGAACTCACACGTCATTACGGATATCGTCTTCGATCCCTTCCGCTCACCATACAGCCCCCCACCCCGCCCCCGACCGATCCGGCCAGGAACTGTCAGTTCCGAAACCTCGTCCGTCATCGAGGAAGGCCCCATCGACAAACCCCTCAGGGAAGCGGTGGAAGATTTCGAGATCGGCATGCTCAGACGCGCGTTGCGGCAAGCGCAATACAATCAGCGCCGAGCCGCCGAACTCCTGGGGCTCACCTACAATCAGTTCCGGGGCCTATACCGCAAGTACAACTCGAGTTTGGATGAATGAGCTCATTGAGGGAGATCGGTGACACCGCGCAGAGTGTGGTTCCCTTCGGTGAAAGTTGATAAAGTCACTTCCTAGACAATTGCCGACAAGCGTGTGCGTAGCGCGCGCGATAGAAAAAGACTCCAGAAAACGCTCGGAACCGCCATGAACAACTCGTTTGATGTAACCCAACTGACCGACGACATAGATCTGGCCCAAGCGCTCGCGGGCGCGGGGCTCTCTCTCACTCCCGGCGAAGCCCGCAAGATCGCCAAACGGCTGGGGCGTGCGCCGAATCTGGCGGAACTCTTCGTGTTCGATATCGAGTGGAGCGAACACTGCTCTTACAAAAGTAGCAAACCCCTGCTCAAGAAATACTTGCCCACATCCGGACCCACCGTGATCCAGGGCCCCGAAGAGGATGCCGGAATCATCGAGCTGGGTATGCACGATGGCCGCCGCTGGGGAATCGTTATCGCGCACGAGAGCCATAACCACCCCAGTCAGGTGCTCCCCTTCGAGGGCGCGGCGACGGGAATCGGCGGGATTGTGCGGGATGTCGATTGCATGGGCGCGCGGGTGATCGGCTGCGCGGATCCGTTGCGGTTCGGCGATCCGGCGGGCGAAAACGCGGTACGCACCAAACATATCGCCAACGGAGTGATTCGCGGGATCTGGCAGTACGGCAACGCCCTGGGCGTGCCCAACCTGGGCGGCGACCTCGTCTTCCATCCCGGGTACGATGACAACTGCCTGGTGAATGTCGTGGCCATCGGGTTGGTGGCCGAAGACGATATTCTGCACAGCCGTGCACCCAAAGGCTCGGCCGGTTACGATCTGATCCTGGTCGGCAAACCGACCGACAGTTCGGGTTTCGGCGGGGCGTCGTTCGCCTCGGGCGTACTGGATGGGGACCAGGCCGTCGAGAACAAAGGCGCGGTGCAAGTTCCCGACCCGTTCTTGAAAAACGTTCTCATCCATCGGAAAGCCAACGAGGCGGTCTGGAACCGGGCGCGCGAGTTGGGCTATGAGATCGGTATGAAAGACCTCGGCGCGGGCGGGATCATGTGTTGCTCGACCGAGACAGGCGCGAGCGGAGGGTTCGGCGTCGAGCTGCACCTCGATAATGTGCACGTCGGCGAGAAGAACCTGCCGCCGTACGTGGTCCTCTGCGCGGAGACGCAGGAACGGTTCCTTTTCGCGGTCCCGAAAGAGTTTTCGGAAGAGGCTCTGCATCTCTACAACGAAGTCTGGGATCTACCGACCATCTGCGCGGGCGCGAAAGCCTCGGTGATCGGCACCGTGATCGAGGAGCAGGTTTTCCGTGTCCTACACCATGGAGAGACAGTCGTTGACCTGCCCATCGAGTTTGTGGTGGAGGGAATTCTCTACGACCGCGAGAGCCGCGAACCCCAAGTTTCATTCCCAACCGTCGAACGGCCGGAACCGGAGGATCTCAACGAGGTACTGCTGAGAATCCTGGGGAGCGTCAACATCGCCTCGCGGCATCCGATCTACAACCATTACGACACCGAAGTGCAAGGCCAAGCGGTCATCCGAAGCGGCGAGGCGGACGCGGGTGTCATCGCGCCGATTCCTGGCTGCAAGTTGGGCATGGCGCTCTCGACCGACGGCAACCCGTTTGTGGGTGAGGTTTCGCCATTCCGAGGCGGGCAGCATTCCGTGGCCGAAGCGATGCGAAACGTCGCGGCCACCGGCGCGCGGCCGGTGGGGCTCACCGACTGCCTCAACTACGGCAATCCCGAGAACCCGGAGCACTTTTGGCAGATGGAACAAGGCATCCAGGGTGTGGCCGACGCGGCCAGGAACCTGTACGACCCGCGCGGAAAAGGTGAGCCGATCCCGTTCGTGTCGGGAAATGTCTCGCTTTATAACTTCTCGGTCAGCGGCAAGGCGATTCCTCCCTCAGCGATTGTGACCTGTGTCGGCCGGTTCGCGGATGTGAGCATCGCCACGAGCATGGAGCTTAAGAAGGCGGGCAACCGGTTGCTGCTGATCGGGGAGCGGTACGACGAACTCGGGGCATCGGAATACGACCGTCTCTGCGGCCGCGCTCCGGCTGAAGATCTCCCGGCGTTTCGAGCCGGGCTCGAACGAGCGTTGATTTACGGCACTATCGAGGCCATCGAGGCGGGTTTGGTGCGCGCGGCGCATGACATTGCGGACGGTGGGCTGGCGGTGGCGGCAGCGGAAATGATTCTCCGCAATCCCGAAGCGCGGTGTCTGGGATTGGAGCTGGATCTCTCCGCGTTGGGAGTCGCGCGGCCGGACACACTCCTGTTTTCAGAGTCGCCGGGCATGTTGCTCGAGGTCGCGCCGGAGAAGGTCGAAGCGGTCGAAAAAATTTACGCGAGTCTCGACGCCAAAGTTTACGACATCGGGGCGATCACGCAGAGTCCGCGTTTGACTGTGAAGAACCTTTTGGACCTCTCGGTCGTTAGTCTGTCGAAGCAGTGGGGCGAAGCGCTGAACGAGATCTTCTCGTAAGGATTCAATCAGAACTCCACTGGCAGCGCAGGTCACCCCCGGCACAGGCAATCCGATGGAAGAACACAGGGATACGTGGCGGGCCTGGGCCTGGCGGTGGCGAGTCTATCTTTCCGTAGTGTTGTTCAATCTCCTGCTGTTTGGCCTCGGGCTGTTCGCGGTGCGGTATCTGGTCAATGTCGCCCTGCAGGAACAGATCACGAAGGACGCCACGCCGGAACAACTATTGGAGATGAAGCGGTTCTTTGAGGAACCGCTCGAGCTGCCACCCGAATGGCAGAGCGCCCCACCGATATCGGAAGAGTTCACAGCGGACGCCAGAGGTGTGAAAGAACTCTGGGAAAAGCGGAAGAACCGGCGAGTCGACGCCAGCAGGATCCTGCGCAAGATTCAGCGAGCAAACGATTTCGACGGTTTCGACTTGGGTCCGTTTCGTTCAACACTGAGAGATGAAGATGAATTCATTCAGGAGTTGATTGCAGTTGCCGACCATCCTCAGTTCGATGACGATCTCTTCAACGGAATCAGACATGGCTATCGCTTCAACAGTATTGGACGCAAGTTGCTTCTTCTTCGAGCTTATGTGGAAGCAAGCGAGGGCCGAAGGAGCGAGGCGTTCGAAGCGTCACTGGCTGCAGTTCACCTTTCGCTCCAACGCTCCGGAACGCAGCCGTTCACACATTTCCAGCCCTATGAAGATACTGCGCTTGAATGTGCCGCGGTGTTGATCGCGAAATGCGACGATCCCCAGGCGCTTCGCGAGGTGCGGGACGTGCTCGACCGCATCGCCGAGCAGATCGATTTCGATCCCAGCTGGGACCCACTTGTCCTCCGCTCCATCGGGAATCTACGGGGAGCCAAACGGCGAGGACGCGGGGGGAGACTTCTGGAATCCGGGCATCCCGGCCAGTTCTACGGGGGGGTGCATCATCTGCCGAGTCTGGTGGATCGTGCCGCCAATCGTGGGTGGCCAGGCGTCTTCGAGCCCGTGTCAGGGGACGGACCACCGCTCTATCTTCTGTATGTCGCCAAACTTCTCTGCCTAGACCGCCGAGTCAGCGAATGGCACTACCTCCGAGAAACTCGCGGTACGGCAATCCACGCCAAGATCGAGCAGCATCACCAGCGACTCGACACGATTCGCCTGGAGGATATTCCGGCGAGACTGGCGGTGTTGGAGAAAGAGGATTCCTGAGAGGGCACGTACCCGAACGCTCTCCGCTCTACCGCACGGGTACAACGTGGAGGGTGAAAGCCTGCCGTGCGGTCTCTCCCGCAGTGTCGTAGGCTTCGACCGTCACCGCGTAGTCGCCCACAGTATCCGGGGTTCCCTCGATCAGTCCGGTCTCTGGATCGACGGTGAGCCAAGCGGGGGCGTCCGGCAACCGGTAGCGAACCGCCTCGCCGCTACGGTTGAAATCGGCTAGCGCTTTATACGTATACCGCGCGGTCACGAACTCCTCGACCACAGGTTGCGACAGAAAAACGAGACCCGGAATATCCAGGCACCAGACGTCGTTCTTGAGCGGCCAGAAGTTGCCCGCCACAACCCAGAGCTTCTCCGCATGGACGTAGGCCGAGAGCTCATGCCGTGGGGACCAGCCGGTCTCGGTGACCAGCTCGTTCCAGTCTGCACCGTCGACCGAATACCAGGCGTCGCCGAAGTTGTTCCAGGTCGGTTCGGCTCTGAAACCGCCCAGAATCCAAAGACGATTCCTATAGACGACGGAGGTACTCCAGATCCGCGGCGGCCAGGGGGCGCTCTCGGTAACCCGGCTCCAGGTCTTTCCGTCCGGTGAAGACCAGACGTCGCTGTAGGCTTTGAAGGGATGATACGTCGTTATTCCACCCCCCATCACCCACATTTTTCCACCGTGGACAGCGAGCATGCTGAAGAGTTGTCGTTTCGACCAAGGCGCGTTCTCTGTCTCCAGAGTCCAGTCGATGCCGTCGGTCGAAGACCAGACGTCATTGAAAAGCGTCGACGCCTTCCGGCCCCCCATCACCCACATCCTGTCCGCGAAGACAATCCCCCCAGCGGCGTACCGTCCCGCCCACGGTGCACTGTCGGTGACCAATGTCCAATCGACGCCATCGGCCGAGGTGTAGAGTGCGCCGTCATTGCAGACCACCCACATTTTGTTGTCGTAGACAAGATTGACGGGAATGTTTACCCCGCTCTCATTGGGGATCGCACCGGTTTTCGTCCACGTCGTCCCATCCTCGGAAGACCAGACATCGTCGATCACTTTGGGCGTGTAGCCACCGAACAGCCACATTCGATCCCGGAACACGAGCTCACCGGCGGAGTCTCGGGGCAAAAACGGGGCGTTCTGTTGCACTTGCCTCCAGGTGGGTGTGGGATAGGCCCGGATGACTTTCACCGCGTAGTTCTTCTTGGTTTGGCCATCCCTTGCCGTCACTTCGATGCGGACGATGTTGCGCCCGGCGACCAGTCCGATTGGGGGAGACGCTTGTCCGCTACTCGCCGCGCTTCCGTTCACCGCGAGAGAGGCGTGAGGGTCACTGGGCGTGAGGGTCACCGTCACGGAATCGACGCGGTGCGCGACCCAGGCGGAATACGCTTCCCGCCCGGAGCTGAAGCCAGGCGAGAATTTCCCGGAACTCAAGACAAGTTCTTTGAGCCCCGCATCCTTGCCGGCCACCTGAGATTCGGCGGTCTGGGGCTCGGGAGTGAAGGCGAGAAACGTCACCGCCAACACGATAAGACCGGTCTGTGGACCGCATCTCCAGTTCGAGAGTTTCATCGCTACCCCCTGTTTTCAATGGATTTTCAGTCGTCTGTGGGGACGGAACCCGGAGTGAAAAGATCGACTACGCACAAGTAACGCAGACGGGTGTGCCGCCGGTGAATCGAGTCTGAGAATCAGCCGGCCGAGCGGGTGCGGCTTTCGTAGAGGTCGACAACTTTTCCCTCTTTGTCGATGAACTGCATCTGCGCGTCTTCTTTGAAGGGGATCGGATACTTGCCGGTGAAACAGGCATCGCAATACTCGCCGTCCTTGGCTCCGACCGCCTTGTGAAGCCCCTCCACGGTGATGTAGTGAATGGACTCGACCCGCAGGTGTTTGCGGATCTCCTCCAGGGTGTGGGTGGCGCCGATGAGTTTGCTGCGTTGGGGCGTGTCGATTCCATAGAAGCAGGGGTGGGTCCAGGTGGGCGCGGAAATGCGTAGATGAACTTCTTTTGCGCCCGCGCGCCGGATCATTTTGACAATCTTGCGCATGGTCGTCCCCCGAACGATGGAATCGTCGACAATGATGACGCGCTTGCCATCCAACACGCCGGGAACGGGA
>CAYTDF010000030.1:7907-17901 GCA_964436365.1 uncultured bacterium
CGGGATTGTATTTGATACGCGCACCAAAATCGCGGATGCGTTGGGTGGGCTCGATGAAGGTACGGCCGATGTAGTGGTTGCGGATCAATCCCCATTCCATGGGGATCCCGCTTACCTCGCTATAGCCGATTGCAGCGACGATGCTGGAGTCGGGAACGGGGACCACCAGGTCGGCATCGATCGGACATTCTTCTGAAAGAACTCGGCCGATGTTCTTGCGAACCGGGTAGACGCTCACGCCGTAAATCGAACTGTCCGGTCTGGAGAAGTATATGTATTCAAAAATGCACTGTGCATACCGCTCTTCTTGAGCGTAGCGGATGCTGCTGACGTTACCCGTGCGGTCGACGATCACCATTTCGCCAGGCTCGACGGTCCGTACAGGCGTGGCCCCGATGATATCCAAGGCGCAGGTTTCGGAGGCGAAGATCGTCGCGTCATCGAGAGTGCCCATGGTCAGGGGCCGAACCCCGAGCGGGTCCCGAACGCCGATCACACAATCTTGATTCATGATGACCATGGAAAACGCGCCACGCATTCTCCGTACGGCCGTTTTTACGGCATTGACGAAGTCGCCGGATTGATCGTGGGCCAGAAGATGAACCAGGATTTCACTGTCGGTTGTGGAATGGAAAATGGAGCCCTTCGCTTCGAGCTCGGAGCGCATGCTGAGGGTGTTGACGAGGTTGCCGTTGTGAGCCACAGCCACCCACCCGGCGTGGTACTCGGAGTGAATGGGTTGGGCGTTCCGCAGATCGCTCTGACCGGTGGTCGAATAGCGTACATGCCCGACGGCCCGGTCGCCGCCCAGCGCTCTGACAGTGGTTTCGTCAAAGACTTCGGCCACCTTGCCCATGCCGACATACTTGCGGGCCCGACCGCCATTGTCGGAGTCACTGGTCACGATTCCGGCGCTCTCTTGCCCACGGTGCTGGAGCGCGTAGAGACCCAGATACGTCATGTTCGCCGCTTCGGGGTGGTTGGCGATAGCAAATACCCCGCAGTGGTGCCGAATGGTTTCGCTCACGGAACTCTTCTCCTGCAAACCCTCGATCTAACCACACACACGCAGTCGAGGCAGTCGCCTCGAAACAAAAACGCTCTCCGGCATGGACAGAAACACTCCCCCGGACGGAATCGTTGGGCCAAAGACGGACCCAACACCCGCGAGGGTAGGCAACTGGGGACCTCCGTGTCCCGGGCGTCCTTTCCGGAGTTCGCTCCAGACCCTTTTCCAGGAGCACATCCATTGCGTGGCGGCGAATCAACTTCGATTCGAGCCATCCCCTTCGCAAGAACGAAAATCGTCTCCTAGGAATCAGTGGTGCTAGTCTATTCACGTGTCCTCTGTATAGCAATGCTCTCGCTCCATTCCGATGAGAGCCCGGGGTGGCACAGCAGTCCCTCCGGGGCACGGGGAGTTCCGCACAGCCTTTTCCACCCCCTTCAACGCTCGCCGGGAATCCCTCGAGCTCTTGCAGCTGTAGGAAATGCCCAGGCCTCTTTGGCCGACTTCACCAGCCCCACGAGAAATAAACGTATAGGTTGTCATCGGAAGCAGTTCTAAAGTTGTCTCGGTTGGCGAGAGCATGCAGCAAAAACAGATGGGCAAAGCGCGTTCGGCATTTCACCTAGACCCCGTGGGGACAGCCGCTCTGTTCGTGACAATTCTGATTTGGGGGATTATCCCCGTCTTTTTGCGCTCGTTCATCCACGAGATCGACGGCTGGACAGCGAATGGCATTCGCTACGGAATATCGGCGTTCTTCTGGCTTGGACCGCTAGTCTATTGGATCCGGCGGGGCAAGATCAAAGCTCACCATTTCCGCGCCATGCTTCCCATTGTGGGCATCAACGTCGTCGGCCAGAGCCTGTGGGCTTGGTCTCCCTACTTCCTCGAAGCCGGGATGATGGGGTTCATGGTTCGTTCTTCGGCGATTTTTGCGGTGGTCTTCTCCTTCATCGCGTTCCCCCGAGAGCGTGGTCTGATGGGCTCTGTTCGTTTCTGGATCGGGTTGTCGATGATGCTGGCCGGATTTACGGGAATGACCTTCTTGGCGAAAGAGGTACCGCATGGCTCAACAGCGATAGGCATGGTTATCATCTTTGCGTGCGCGCTTTTCTGGGGCATGTATGGCGTAGCGGTGCGGTTGTGTATTTCCGATCTGCATGCGCCGGCTGGATTCTCACTGATCTGCACGGCCACCGCACTCCCTCTCGTGGGGCTCATGGCGCTGTTTGGAACACCGGGAGATCTCGGCTCGATGAGTGCGTGGCGACTGTTTCTGCTCGTGGCGTCGGGGATCTTCGGTGTAGCTGTCGCGCACGTCAGTTATTACAAAGCGATGGAGCGTGTGGGCGCGGCGATCAGCAACTCGAGCGGACTCCTGGCGCCGTTGGTCACGGCCATGGGCGCGTATTTCTATTTGGGTGAAACGTTCACGTGGGGACAAGGTCTGTCCGCGCTGGTGCTGCTGACGGGCGGTGGATTGCTTATCAGCGCACAAGTTCATGTAACTCCAGCGCGTGGCTAGAGGGCTACCGTGAAGATCGCGCGAGGCGAACTGAAGACGCGGAGCCGCCCACGATCCCGCCGTTAACAAGATTCCTTTCCAATCGAGTCAACCCGACTGTGATCTACAGCTTACAGCGCAGACAACAACACTGTTGTGTGAATCCCATTTCGTCGTCTTTGCATGGATTTTGACGCAATTTGCCTAATTGATGTCCCACGCCACGCATTTAGAATCGAAATGCTCCCTCCGCCAGCAAACTCGAACCAACATGGGGTTCGAGCGTGGACCTGTTTCCCTGGAGGGAGTCAGAGTCCTCGCTCTTTCCCCATTCCTTATCTGGGCCCGTCCCCCGGACGCTCGTATCCTTTTGGCCCTTTGCCAACATGGAGGGCTGGGGCGTTTCGTGGGGGCGGTCCCGGTGTGAAAGGGGTACACCATGTTTATCTTCCGAGTTCGCCCACCACGTCACACCTGGAGAGGATATCTCATCCGTTGGGTCGTCTCCGATGGCCGCGAATCCATAGCCGTCGTTGAGCCGAAAGAGGGCCCGCCCTACCTCGTACCGTACCCAAACCACGAGCCCGTCTCTTATTCCGAGCTAGTACATGACATGGAAGCATAGAATACAGAACGGCTCTCGAAGGTGGCTTTCGATCGTTGAAGGCTGGAGAGACCCTCCACGCAGGCGCTGCCTGCCCGCCGCGAGAAGACGTCTTGACGATCGATCGTCTGTCCGTTCATCGACCCTGCCAAAACGCTATGGTGTACAGAGATCGTTCTTCGGATGTTCCCGCTGGCGCGTACCGGGTGCTCGCTTACGGGCCGTTCGTGCGAGTATCCTTCTCGATCGAAGTACAGAGACTGTTTTCCGAACAGGCAAAGCCAGGAACCCCTCGCCCCGCTTCCCCAAAACAGCTTCTGAGCAACGCTAGTCACGACGGGACAGAACCGTATGAACGATCCATATTCCGAAGCAAAGCATGTTCCCCTTGTAGACGTGGACAGCAACCAATGGAATGAGAATATCAAAGCCCTCCGCGAACAGATGCCGGACCTTGCCGAGCGTCTCCAACAGATTCAAGTAAGCGGGACCCTAGAACTCGTGCTGGGTGGCGAAGAACTTCAGGGGATGAAGAGGGATGGGATAGCACTGGACGCTTCGCTTCTACCCACGCACTCGGATGAGATGATCGCGACGGTGCGACAGGCCGGGCAGGAGTTCGAAACCGGAGCGGAGATCGTGACCCTGTATGGGACGGGTCCGGGAGAAGTTCTGGTGTTGCTGGGAGACTTGATGGGCCGCGTCCGAACGGACCGACCTCTTACATTGATCGGAATAGAAGCCGACTTGGAGCTTCTGGTCGTCGGCCTTTTGAGTTTCAACTGGCGGCCCGCGTTGCAAGGCGGCGCGTTACGGATTTTCGCTGGAGACGATTGGCTTCAACAGTTCGAGGCGTGGCAAGCCGAGAACGCCTTTCATCACATGCCTCCAGCCTCGCGTCCATGCTTGGTCGGCAGGCCAGGGCTGCCCGACACAATGCGAATCACGTATGAAACTTCGTTGGCGCAAAACCAAGACCGGCTGCGAGAAAGAGCCGGTTCGGCCAATACAGTCGCGGGGCGGGAGACCCTGCAAGCGCCAAACCGAGACCGGTACACACAACCCCAACGAATGCTGACCCTGGTCCATGACTATGGCGTTTGGCGCGATCTCTCGGTCTGGATCGCCGAGGGGATGGATCGAAACGGCGTCGAATCCCACATCGTGGAAATCGAGCCGGAACCGACGACACGTCATTGCCGGTGCCTGGAATCGCTTCTCGAGCGCCAACCGGACATCCTGTTCAGTGTCAATCGCTCAAGCCCGTCCATCTATCCGAACTTGAATGAGTACCGTATCCCTCGAATCGTCTGGCAAGTCGACGATCCATTCACCGCCCGCAAGAATCCCTATCACCCTGACGACTGGGTGGCGTTGATCGCACCGGGTTTTGGACCCGAAGTCGAGCGGGGCGGGGGAAAAGTTCTGGGCGTGGTGCCCGCGTGCGGTCCTAACGAGGTGGAGCGTGGCGAAGCCCAGCCATCGATGCGCTGCAAAGTTGGATACGTCGGTTATGTGACAGATGTAAGACCTATTCTCTCACAGTTCCCCAGCACGTGGGTGGAGTTTGTGGAGACCGTCGCCCACGCCAAACAGGCAAACCCAGGCCGCACGATCGACGAACTGATCGAGGAGCACAGCCAACCGATGGAGGGTCGAACCCAGATCGACGATATCCTCGCTTCGACCGCCGAAAAAAGTCCTGCGGGTTCGCCGTTTGGTCGCGCGCGGCCGGAACACCGCTTGAGCGTTCTCATTTACGCGTGGGCCAACACCGACTGGCGGATTCGCGCGATGAACGCGTTGGCGGAATTCGGACCTCATATCTACGGTCCCGAAGATTGGCGGGATCTCCTCCCCGAAAACCTGCAATCCGCCTATCGAGGATCGATCGCGACGCACAAGCAACTGCTGGATTTCCACGCATCCTGTGATGTGAACGTCTCGCTGGCCGCGCGGCAGAATCACCCCTTCCAATCGCTGCGGTTGTTTGAGACCCCGATGCGCGGCGGTTTCTTGATCGCCGAGTCCATAAAGGGCTCCGAAGCCTTCCTGGAACCTGACCGGGAGATGGCCTTCTTTGAGGGGCTCGACGACTTACGAGAGAAGGTGAGACGCTGGGTCGACGACCCCGAGGGGCGCGCAGGTGTCATCCAGACTGCACAGGATCGTGTGCTCCGGGAACACACGGGAGCCGCCCGCGCTAAAGAAATGCTCGATCTCCTGAAAAAAAAAGGCGAGTCGCTGGACCTGTAGAGCTCCGCGAGCATACCCCCGAGATGCGGCAAACGTACAACTTGGCTTCGCGCTTGCGTAGGACGACTCGATAGATGTCGGCCGCTTATGTTGGCAAAAGCGCGACCGGGGGAACCAGAGCATAACCACGAGCAACTCCCCAGGCGGCGTAGTGCCATCAGATCTCTAACTTCATGCCGACAAATAGGTTACGTCCATCGCTGACCGACCCAAGTAACTTCCGGGCCAGCATTTACACGCGATCCCGGTAGGAAACCGAACGGGATGACGGTGGACGCGGACTGTCTACAAGCCCGTCGTGCGGCGATCTCACGGCAAAAAGTGCCGCAGAGTATACGCCAACAAGAGATCACAGCGCGGCGCGGTCGACAGCGATAGACTGGAACGTGAGGTCTCCGGGAAGAGATTTCCCGGCCGCTCGCGGGTCTTCGAACTCATAATTCGGCGGTTTCTGCCGATACCTTATTGTCGTCGCGGCCTTTTGGCGCGGCGCGGGGCAAGTGACTCAGGGCTAAAGGGCAAGGGCAAGGGCATATGTCTGGAATAGCAATTGAAGGACTCATATCGGGATTCGACACAACGGAGATCGTAAATGCGATTCTGGACTCCCAGTATCGCATGCCGATCAACGATCTCGAAAAACGTATCGAGACGGAAGTTCGTGAGATCACCGCGTTTCAAACCCTATCGGCGAACCTTCTCGGTTTGGGGGTTGCGGCGGACACGCTATCCGGTACGGCCGCGTTCGAGGGGAAAGAGGCGGTCAGTTCGAACACCTCGGTGGTTACCGCTACGGCAAGCACAAGCGCCCAGGTGGGGAACTTCTCGATTCAAGTCTCGAACTTGGCCCAAGCGGAACAGATTTCGACGGATTTCTTCTCGAGCGCAACCGACGCACTCAGTCTGAGCGGAGAATTCGTCATAAACGGCCGCGCGATCTCGGTCGATTCGGACGACTCGCTTACGGATCTGGCCAACTCGATCAATTTCGCGGGCACAGGCGTCACCGCGAATGTGGTGCAAACCGCAGCGTCCCAGCACAAACTGGTGCTCTCCTCCAACAGCACGGGCGTGTCGGGAATCGATCTGCGCGACGCGGGCTCGGGCAACCTGCTGCAGAGCCTGACGCTGACCAACACGACGGAAACCTTCAAACACACGGTGCAGGCCAACGCCACCGGCGCCATCAGCAACGAATACGCAAACAGCGCAATCGTGCCGGGCATCGCGGGAACGTTCAAAATCACCGACGCCAGCGGGCAATACGAGATATCGGTGACGCTTGCCGGGACAGAAGACATCGACGGCATCGCGGCAGCCATCACCACGGCCGCGGCAGGAACCAACATCTCCGCCAGCGTTATCGGAGCGGGGCCGGTTCGGCTGCAGATCAGCGGCAGTTCTGGAATCCCGACCAAGTTTGAGGACACCAACGGCATCCTGGCCGATTTGGGAGTCGTCGCCGGGAAGCAGAGCGAGGCCTTTGCGAGTTCCGTCCTGGAAGTGGACAAACTGCTTCATCTGGACAATCCGGCTTCCGGCACCATTACCATCGACGACGGCGAGGGCCAGTCGATCAATGTAACGATCGATCTGGCGACCGATTCGCTGACCGATATCAAGGACGCGATCGAGGCTGCGGTGGCCGTCGCGGGCCCGGGAACAGACATCGCCGCCACCGTTCTGGACGAAAACGGACAGTATCGTCTGGAGATTACGGGCGCGACCGGGTTCAGCCCAGTTCTGACCGACGACAACAACGTACTCGAAACCCTGGGATTCATCGAGTCGGGATTCAACAACCTCGACCAGAGCGGGGAGAACAGCGAGTTTCTCTACAACGGAGTCACGGTCAACCGCACAACCAACGTGGTTGCCGACCTCGTAACCGGAGTTTCGTTCGGCCTTCTGGCGGAAAGCGCGGCAGCGGTCAACATCCGTATCGACAGCAACGTCGGGGATGTCGCGTCGCTGGTTGAAGACTTCACCGAAGCCTTCAACACCGTGATGACCTTCCTCGAAGAACAGACCTTCTACGACGCCTCTGACGGTGAAAAAGGGTTGCTTTTTGGGGATAGCGCGGTTCGGGGGATCAAGAACAAACTCGCGTCGATGCTCTCGATGGTTGTCCCGGATCTTCCAAACGTCAAACTGAGCGAACTGAACGGCGGGCTGGGCGTGGACGGCGGTTCGATCAAAGTCACCGATCGAGCGGGAAAATCGGTGGAAATCGATCTGACAACCGCGAGAACCGTCCAAGATGTAATCAATCTGATCAATATCAATGAGAGCGTGGACGTGAAAGCCGCCATCTCCGACAACGGCCGGGGCATCGTCCTCAACGATCTCACCGGCTCGAGCCTGAGCGCACTGCAAGTGGAAGAGGTGGGGAGCGGCCAGACCGCCGAAGATCTGGGGATCCTCCGTTCGACGCGAAGCACAACACTCTACAGCGGTGAGCTCTACGAAGGCGGGTCGAGCACGATCTCCGAGTTCGGCATCTCGCTGGAACTCTCGGGACAGTTGACATTCGACGCCCTGAGCTTCGAGAATAAGCTTGCGACGGATCCCGATGCGATCCGTACGCTTTTCACGGCACAGGACCTCGGTTTCGCGAAACGGTTCGCGAATGAAGTCCGGGAGATGACGTTCCCCAACACGGGGATCATCGATAGCCGAACGAAAGCGGCGAACGATAATATCGAAGACTTCCAAGCCTCGATCGATCGGTTCACGAAGCGGTCCGAGCGAATGGAAGCGGTTCTGAGACGAAAGTTCACGGCTCTCGAGATCACGATGGCTCAGTCGCAGAACACGAGCCAGTATCTCTCACAACAGTTGAGCGCGTAGAATCGGTAAACCCTGAGACCTGGGAAGAATATGGTATCACCAAAGAGTTGTTTCCGATTGTAAACGCTGAACGCCCGACCCACGCGGGCACTCCGTGCGCGCTATTGGAAGGAACTTCCGAGAGACGTTTTAGAACGCGACACGTTTCGCGAAAAAGTTCGATATCGGTCATAACGGAGAAGAAGCTTGGCTACCGCCCCCAACACGCCCTACCAGAAGTACCTCAAGACAAAAGTCGAGACTGCGTCGCAGCCTCAGCTGCTGGTGATGCTGTTCGACGCCGCCGTCAAGAAACTGCATGCGGCCCGCAAAGGTCTCGAGAACAAGAACATCGAAGAGGCGCACAACAACTTAGTGAAAGTGCAGCGTATCTTCTCCGAGCTGATGGTCGCGCTCGATTTCGACATCGGCGGCGAACTGGCAAAGCAGCTCTTCGCGATTTACGAATTCGTATACCGACGTCTGGTCGACGCCAACATCCAGCAGGATGCCACGGTCATCGACGAGGTGATGCCGATTATCGAGCAGCTTCGCGAAGGCTGGACAGCCGCCGTGGAGAAGTTTGAGGAAGCGCCTGAAAAGTACCGTGCCGAAGCCGAAGCCGCGAGATCCCAGTCGGCCGCCCACAAAGCCGCCGACAAAATCCAAGAGCAAGACGCGTTGCAGGCCGCCGCTCAGCAGGCTGCGGCGCTAACGCAACCCCCTCAAACGCAACCCGAAAACGCGCGGGTTGCGGATCTGCCGGTTCATCCCGCCTCCGCGGGCAAGAAGCCCGCTCTGGGAGGGTATCCGCCCAACGCCACGTCGGACGTTCCGGTCTTGCGGCCACCGGCGGCCACCTACGGCCCCCGGCCCACAGCACCCCCCCCCGAGCCCAAGAAAGACGAAGAGTCCCGCCCCCGCCTCAACCTGCAAGGGTAAGCCGGGTCCACAAACACGACAGGACCGCGATTCCCTCTTTCGCGAGCGCACCACTGTGCATCAAGCGAGTGCGGAGCTTCTCTATTCGTTGGCGGGAGGCACCGGCACCGGCTTCCCTCCAAAGAAGGTACTCCCATAAACTTCGTCCGTCGTCTCAGAGTCCAGAATCATGCCCACCAGGGCTTTGACCTCAAGCGCCAGCTCTTTTTGCGGCGCATCACCGGCGATCTTCAGACTGAGAGCCGCGCCACCCGCTCGCTTGAGCTTCTCGGCGATGATGTAGCCGGAAATGCAGACGAAATCGTCTTTCCATGTCAGAGCATCTCGCCGGTACTTATAGCGTAGCGACTTGTCCCAATCCAAAGGTCGGGCTTTACCCATGGCAATCAGCTCCAGCAGAAGTTCCGGGCTAACAGCCTCACTCAGAATCAAAGCAGTGGCGATATGGTTGGCTCCAACAGACAAGTGTTTTACTTTTCTCCATGCGGCCTCGCCACCGAGATATGTCTCCGTGAAGTCCTGGTCCGAATCGAAGCCGCCTTGCAGTCGAAACGTGAGTAGTAATACGAAGCCGCCTGCAAGGCCAGAGAAAGGCATCGTGGATCATCCGAACGGGACAGGGCATCGCGCGCTAAATAGAAGTACGCTCTGCGACCGGTCCCCGTGGGGTCAACCTGCCTGCGGCCGACCCGGCGGTACGGTACAAAGATCTGCTCGGCAATGGAGAGAAGTGTCTCGATCTCGGCTTCCTCCAGCGAGAGCGCGCTCCATCGGTTCTTTTGCGCATCCGCCCCAAACGATTCGTTCAGTTTCTTGACAGCCGGGTTTACATAGGAACCGTCGCGAGACC
>CAYTDF010000031.1:0-16986 GCA_964436365.1 uncultured bacterium
AGCGGCAGGAACGGCCGCGGTCGCCATGGGCAGTTCCACGGGATGTTCGACGGTGAGCATAGCCGCCGTCGGTGAAAAACCCGCCTTGCTGGGTGGAAGACCGGTACGGACAGAGCCGTTTGCCTCCTGGCCGGTCGTCGAAGAACCGGACGAGAGAGTTTGGATGGATGTGCTGCACAAGCGCGCCTGGTTCCGCTACAACGGGACGTATGTCAGTCAGTTCGAAAATGAATACAAGAAGCTGATGGGCGCGAAGGACTGCATCGCCGTCGCCAACGGCACCAGCGCTCTTTTCGCGTCGCTGAACGCGCTCGGTATCGGCCCCGGCGACGAAGTCCTCGTACCGCCATACACCTTTATCGCCACCGTCAGTGTGGTGCTGCTGCAACACGCGTTGCCGGTTTTCGTGGACACGGACCCGGAGTCGTTCCAGATGGACGCCACCAAGATCGAAGCCAAGATCACCGACCGGACGCGATGCATCATCCCCGTCCACCTGGGCGGAAACGTCTGCGACATGGATGCTATCCTGGCCATTGGCAAGAAACACAACATCCCCATCGTGGAAGACGCCTGCCAGTCGCACCTCGCCGAATGGCGCGGCAAGAAGGTCGGAACCCTGGGCAAGACCGGCTGCTTCAGTTTCCAGGTCTCCAAGAACCTCAGTGCCGGCGAAGGCGGCGCGGTGCTCAGCGACGACATTCCGCTGATGGACCGCGTGCACTCCTTCCAGACCAACGGACGGTCGAGAACGAAAACCACCGGATATTCGTATGGAAAAAGCGGTACGAATATCCGTATGACCGAGTTCCAAGGCGCGCTGCTGACGCGGGGTCTAACCCGGCTCGAAAAGCAAAGCCAAGCCCGCGACCGAAACGCCGCGCATCTCACCAAACGCCTGAATGAGATCCCCGGGATCCAACCGGCAAAACAATACGACGGCTGCACCCGCAACGCCTATCACCTGTATATGTTCCGGTACGACCCCAGTGGATTTGCGGGCCTGCCCAGAAGCCGGTTCATCGAAGCGCTTCGCAAGGAAGGCGTTCCCTGCGCGGCGGGCTACTCGCCGCTCAACAAGGAACCGTTCCTCGCGGACCAGCTCCAGTCACGGATGTATCGAGCCGTCTATTCCGGAAAGCAGATCAGGGACTGCATCGCCGGAAACGAGTGCCCGGCGAACGACAAGCTCTGCGACGAAGAAGCCGTCTGGTTCTTCCAGACCATGCTTCTCGGAACGACGGACGATATGGATCAGATCGCGGACGCCGTCGAAAAAATACGTAAACACGCAGGCGCGCTGAAAAAGGCGTAAACAAACGTCAGAACTCTACGGAGATACCATGAAACAAACTGCCAGTCTCTGCTTCTTTTCGCTCAGCCTCATCCTGACCTTCCCCGCCGATTCAGACGCGGGGAAGAAGGATTCGGAGGTGTACCGCGTGGGTGTGGCGACGGTCGACATCACCCCCGATACGCCGATACGTCTCTCCGGATATGGGGGAAGAAGAACCGTCTCCGAAGGCGTGGAGCAGCGGATCTGGTGCAAGGCGCTGGCGCTTGAGGGCAAAGAACGCGAGCCCGCGATCCTGATCAGCGTGGACAACTGCGCTGTCCCAGGATGGCTGGTGGACAAGGTGGCCGCGCGGCTACGAGAGAAGGTGGGCCTTCCCCGCGCGCGGCTGGCGGTCTGCAGTTCGCACACACACTATTCGCCCTGCCTGACCGATTCGATCCCCAACCTGTTCGGCTCGGATATGTCTGCCGCCCAGCGCGACGACGTCGAAGCCTACTCATTGAATCTAACCGATTGGATGGAACAGGCCGCGTTGGAAGCGCTGGAAGATCGACAGCCCGCGCGGCTCTCGCTCGGCCGGGGAGAAGCGACCTTCGCGGGCAATCGGCGCACCAAAGGCGGTCCCGTGGATTGGTCGCTGCCGGTGCTACGTGTCACCGGCCGAAAAGGCGAGTTGCGCGCGCTGGTCGCTAACTACGCCTGCCACTGCACCACCATGCAGGGCTCTCTGAACAAAGTCTGCGGCGACTGGGCGGGGTACGCGCAGGCCTACATCGAAGAGAACCACCCCGGCGTCACGGCGATGATCACCATCGGGTGCGGAGCCGACAGCAACCCCGCTCCCCGGGGAAAACTGGAGATGTCGAAACAATACGGACGGGAAATTTCCGTGGAAGTGGAACGTCTGTTGCAGCAGGACTGGAGGCCGTTACGCGGGGCAATCGAATGCCGCACGAAATCCATTAGCCTCCCCTTCGATACCCACCCGACACGCGAACAATGGCAGGAAAAGGCGAAGAAAGACGGGGCCATCGGCTACCACGCCGCCAAGCATCTGGCGCGTCTGGACCGGGGCGAAAGCCTTCTAAGCGAACTACCGTATCTCGTTCAGACCTGGAACTTCGGAGAGAGCCTGAATGTGGTCTTCCTGCCCGGCGAAGTCGTGGTGGACTACGCATTGCGGCTGAAGAAGGAGTTCGACCGGGAGCGTCTGTGGGTCAGCGCCTACTCGAACGATGTTCCGGCCTACATCCCTTCGGAACGGGTGCTAACCGAAGGCGGCTACGAGGGCGGCGGGGCGATGATCTACTACGACCGCCCCACCCGTTTCGCGCCGGGAGTCGAGGGTCTGATCGTCGACGCCGTTCACGAGTTGATCCCCGAAACGTACCGGCGGTAATCCGTTCGATGTACGTCACGCCACGTTCGTTTTGACGAAGTCGAGCAAATCCTCGACGGTGGTCAACGCCAATCCGGTAACGGTATCGGCGCAACCCTAGTAGACCGCGATCCGTCCCGTGGCCGAATCGGCCAGCGCCGCGTGCCTCGTTCGCACCACCCGGAGAAGAGTGGTAGGCTCACAATTCCCCGAGGCGAATGGAGGTTCTTTATGATACGCCCCCTTAAACAGACCTGGATATGGATAGCCCTCACACTTGCGGTCACCTTGGCCACCGCTCCGCCAAGTGCACTCGCTCAAAAAACGGACGCGAGCGAAAACCAGAAAAAAGAAGCGGACGACGCGGAGAATAAGCCCGACCGAGAGGACACCGCCCAAGAACTCGTCGAGACGAAACACTCCGTCTTCATCGATGGCACAGAAATCCGTTACACCGCCACGGCCGGGACCATTCTTCTCAAGAAAAACGATGGTGAACCCAAAGCCAACTTCTTCTTCATCGCGTATACGAAGGACGGCGGTGATGACCTGACAAAACGCCCCGTCACCTTCGCGTTCAACGGTGGACCGGGCTCCTCTTCAGTCTGGCTGCACTTGGGCACATTGGGTCCCCGACGCGTGCACCTGAAGGAAGACGGGACGCCATACCCGCCGCCGTACCGACTCGTTGATAATGAATACTCTATTTTGGATTTAACGGACCTGGTCTTTATCGATCCTATCAGTACCGGTTTCAGCCGGGCCGCCGAGGAGGAGAGCCCCAAACAGTTTCACGGCGTGCAGGAAGACGTCGAATCGGTCGGCGAGTTTATCCGCCTCTATACGACACAGTTCAAACGCTGGAGCTCGCCCAAGTTCTTGGCTGGCGAAAGCTACGGCACGACACGCGCCGCCGGACTGGCCGGACACCTGCACCACCGGCACGGCATGTACGTCAACGGTGTCCTGCTCATATCGTCCATACTGGATTTCCAGACGATCCGCTTCGACCGGGGCAACGACATGCCCTACATCTTATTTCTACCGACATACACCGCCAGCGCCTGGCACCACAAGAAACTTCCCGCCGACTTACAGGCCCGCGAGTTGACGAGCGTTCTCGATGAAGTCCGGGAATTCGCGCTGGGTGAATACGCAGCCGCGATGATCCGAGGCGATCTCCTGAGCGAGTCCGACAAGAAGACGCTGGCCGCGAAGGTCGCACGATACACAGGCCTCTCCGTCGATTACGTCGAACGCTGCAATCTACGCATACAGATCAGCCGCTTCTGCAAAGAGTTGTTGCGTGACGAAGGCCGCACGCTAGGCCGTTACGACAGCCGCTACACCGGGATCGACCGGGACACCGCCGGAGCGACTCCGGAGTACGATCCGAGTTACTCCGCCGTGCAAGGTCTTTTCACCGGAACGCTCAACCATTACATCCGCACGGAACTCGAATACGAAAGCGATCTCGTTTACGAAATACTGACCGGTCAGGTCCATCCCTGGAACTACGGAGCGTTCCAGAACCGTTACGTAAACGTGGCCGACACGCTGCGTGAGGCCATGACCCAGAACCCATACCTCCAGGTTTTCGTCGCCAACGGCGTGTACGATCTAGCGACACCGTTTCTCGCAACCGAATACACGTTCAATCACCTCGATCTCGACGCCAGCCTCCGCGCCCACATTACCATGGATGAATACGCAGCGGGGCACATGATGTATCTGCACCATCCCTCACTGCAAAAACTGAAGAAAGATATGGCGATATTCTTTGAGAAGACAATCGCTCAACGCTGAGCGTTCGGCCTACACGGCGTGAGGAGCGGACACCCGAAGGAGAAGGTTCCATGTTTGTCCACAAAACGATCCCGTGCCTCATCGCGGCGATCTCTCTTAGCACCCATCTCTGGGCCGCACCGACAGAGGTCACCACGGAGTTGGCGCTGCATCTGAAATTCGACAGCGACACCCAAGACAGTTCGGGCAACAATCTCCGTGCGGAGACGACCGGCAACCCGACGTTTGTCGAAGGGCTCGCGGGCTCACACGCCCTGTGGTGTGCGGGCGACGGTGGGAGAGTAGCGGTCGAGCTTTCCGGGGCGTTGAACTTCGGCGATGGAACCGATTTCAGCGTCGCGCTGTGGGTCAAAACCGGCGGCTAGACATCAGACGCGTCGATCCTCTCCAACAAAGCCTGGAAGGACGGGGGCAGCCCCGGCTGGGGGCTCTTCGGCACCGGCGAAGGCGCACGCTGGAAGATGAACCTCGGTGACGGCGAGAAACGAGCCGACGAGAACGGCGGCGTCATTAACGACAATGAATGGCACCAGATCGCGGTTACCTTCGACCGTGACGGTTTGGCCACGCTCTACCAGGATGGCGCGCGGATCGGCAAGAAGAAGATTGCCGAAATCGGTAGTCTCGATACCGAGTTCCCCACCGTTCTCGCGCAAGACGGCACGCAAAAGTACCCCCACGCCTTCAACGGCGCGTTCGACGATGTGGCTGTATGGCGGCGGATCCTCGACGCGAACGAGATCAACGATATCTACGTCGCCGGATTGGACGGTAAAGACCTCACCACGCCAAAGCGCAGAAAGGCGAGCGCGCCCTATCCCAAAAGGCAATCGGTAGGCATCGCCATCGATCACGCTCTGCGTTGGAGAGGCGGACTGGACGCGGTGGCGCACGACATCTATTTCGGCACCGATCCCGAAGCGGTCGCGAACGCCACCAAGGAGTCGAAGGAATACCGCACCACGCTTGAGTTCCCCCTTTATCGGCCGGAAGCCATGCAGATGGGCACCCGCTACTACTGGCGAATAGATACCCACGAACCGGACGCTAAGATCGTTGCCGGTGAGGTCTGGGCCTTCACGACCAAGAGGAAGCCAGTCGGACAATGGGTCTTCGATTCCGACGGTATCGACGGCCAAACCGTCAAAGACCTGCGCGGCGACGCTAACGGGACCATCGTGGGCGACGTGCGGCTGGAGTCCAAGCCAGGCGCGCTCCTGTTCGACGGCCGTGAGACAAGCGTGCAGTTGCCGAATTCCATCGGGGAAAAACTCGCGCCCGACGCTCTCACTGCCGAGGCCTGGGTCTACGTACAGAAGAGAAGCGAACCGGGAATGCAGTGCGGTATTGTCGGCACCTCACGCAAGTACAGTTCAAGGAGCCGAGGCTGGCAGCTTGGTTATAACGATGCCCGTTTCGAGTTCACGCTAGACACCCAAGGCGGTTCGTACACTCTGCAATCGCAAACCGAATACATCACCGAACGCTGGTATCACCTCACCGCAACCTATGACGGTTCCACCGCACGGCTCTACGTCGATGGGAATCTGGAATCCACGAACGACAGACCCTCGGGAGCGATCGAGATGCCTCCGTCTCACGCGCCACACATCTTCTGCGTGGGCAACGGGTTCGGGAATCCCATGCCGCTGAACGGCCGCTTGAACGAAGTCCGATTGTATGATCGTGTCTTGAGCCAGGTCGAGATCGAGCGGAGTTTCCAAGCCAAGGAAGCGATCTTCCCGGTTCCGGCCCACCCGGCGTTCGGCCCTTACCTTCAGTTCGTCGCCCAAGACACCGCCGTGATTCGCTGGAAGACCGATGCCCTCTCCCCCACGATCCTCGAATACGGGGAGGGCGATCTCTTGAAAGAGCGTATCGAGGACCCGACGCCCAAGACCGAACATAGCGTCACCCTCAGCGGACTCAAATCCAAGGTTCTGTATCAATACGTCATCAAAACCATAGACGACGGTTGGCTGACACTTTCCCCCGTCTATGAATGCGACAACTTTTTCAACTACAGTTTGCCTCCGGTCCCCGACCGGCCCTCACCCTACCCGGCCGACGCGCTGAGCGGACAGTACGCGAGGCTGGCGCAACGTATTCTTGACGAAGCGGGTGTGAATCGGGGACATTGTCTGGTGCTCGGCGCGGGCCGAGGCCGTCTGGCGTACGAGTTGGCTCGGCGAAGCGATCTGCACGTACTCGGTGTCGAGACGGATGAGGCAGCGGTTGCCGACGCCCGGCACGCGTTGAAACAAGCGGGCCTTTACGGCCCACGGGTCACGGTCAGGCTGGTGAAATCGCTCTCCGACCTGCCCCTATCGCCGCGCTTCGCCAACCTGATCGTTTCCGACCGCATGATCGCCGAAGGCGGAGGCGTGGGCACGGTGCAAGAGGTGCTCCGCGTGTTGCGGCCCTCGGGGGGTGTGGCGTATATCGGGACGCTCGATGAAGCCCGGTTGATGCGAGCCGATATCACAACCTGGTTGGGATCGGAAACGACACCGCACACCATCGAACAGGTCGACGGCGGGCTCTGGCTGAAGATGACGCGCGGCCAGCTGCCGGGCAGCGGCGAGTGGTCGCATCAATACGGACGGCCCGACAACGCCGCGAATGGTGGCGAGACGCTGCAAGGGGCCACGGCCACGGGTGACCTGGAAGTCCAGTGGATCGGACGGCCGGAACCGCGCGCCATGGTCGACCGCAACCCTCGTAAACCCGCACCCCTCTCCCTAAACGGCCGGTTGTTCACGCAGGGCCTGCACCGGCTCATCGCTCAGGACGCCTACAACGGCGCGATTCTGTGGTCGCTGGAGATCCCCGCCGCTGAACGATTCAACATGCCTCGCGACTGTAGCAACTGGTGCCTCGATTCGGACTATCTCTACGCAGCCATCCGCGACGGGTGCTGGCGCTTGAACGCTCAAACCGGCGAACTCGTCGCGGTCCACAACGTCGTCACGGAAGGCGGCGCGGCGGATGTCGACTACAACTGGGGGTACGTCGCGCGCTCCGGCGACAAACTCTACGGCAGCGCCACACGCCGAGGCGCATCCTATGACAACTTCCGGGGAGGATCGTCCGAAGGCTGGTACGACGCCACAACCGGCCCGGTCACCTACAAGGTCTGTAGCGATTCTCTCTTCGCCATGGACCCCGCGACGGGCGAAACGATCTGGCGCTACACGGACGGCGTCATTCTCAACTCGACCATCACCATCGCCCGGGGCCGTATGTACTTTATCGAATGCCAAGACCCAAAGGTAAAGGCGAGCGCCTCTCGACGCACCGGAGCGCCTGAACTCTGGAACGATCAGTTCATGGTCGCGCTCGACAAAGAGACCGGCGAGGTGCTGTGGAAACGTCCTCTCGACACCGAGGACGGAACCATCGTCTTCTATCTTCTCTACACGAACCAAACCTTGCTGATCGGCTCCTCTTCGGTGAGCTATCACGTCTACGCCTTCGACGCCGAAGACGGCGCGCCCAAATGGCACCAAGAGCACAAGTGGATCAGTGACAATCACGGGCAGCACATGCAACATCCGGCCATCGTCGGCGACACGGTCTACCTACGGCCGCAAGGCTACAAGATCGCCGACGGTTCGCTGGTCACCAAGAACATGCCGCCCCACGAAGGCGGCTGCGCCACATTCGCCGGGACCAGTGGCGCGCTAATCTATCGCGGCAAGAGCGGCAACATCTCGATGTGGGATGTCAAGACGGAGAACGTCAGTTTCTGGAACAGCATCCGGCCGGGGTGCTGGCTCAGCACCATCCCGGCGGGCGGCATGGTCTTGTCGCCGGAGGGCGGCGGCGGATGCAGCTGTGGAGGGTGGCTCGAAACCTCCGTGGGATTCGCCCGGAACGTCATCGAATCGGAAGCGAAATAAGTTGAGGCGCAAACCAATGAACGCTCGAACGACCATCCATAAAGAGAATATTCACGCCACCGGTTGGACCGCCGGTCTCAATCTCGTGTGGCTCACGCTCGCCGTCTCTGTCGGGCAACCCGCCCTCGCCGACGATTGGCCCACCTACCAGCACGATCTCCGCCGGAGCGCGGTCTCCAGCGAAACGCTGGAGATGCAAGACCTGCGGGAGCTCTGGACGTACGAATCCGCAGCGGCCCCGCAGACCGCCTGGGCGGGGCCCGCGAAGTGGGACGCCTACGCCCACATCAACGGCCTGCGCTCGATGCGCAACTACGATCCGGTTTTCCACGTCACCTCGGTCGGCAACTCGCTCTACTTCGGCTCGTCCGTGGATGATTCGGTCTATTGCCTCAACGCCGCCGATGGCAGCGAGCGCTGGACGACGTGCACCGACGGCCCGGTGCGTATCGCACCCACGGTAGCCAACGGAAAAGTCTATGTCGGTTCCGACGACGGTCATGCGTATTGTCTCGACGCCACGAACGGCTCCCTGGTCTGGAAAGTCAAACCTTCTGGGGACGAACAGTTGGTTCCGAGTAACGGCAAGTTCATCTCTCTGTGGCCGTGCCGGACCGGCGTCTCGGTCGACAGCGGGATCGCCTATTTCGCGTGCGCTCTGCTGCCGTGGAAGGAATCCTTTTTCTGCGCGGTGGACGCCGAGACCGGTTCGATTCAGGGGCCGGGCTTGTACTGCAAAACGCTGCAAAACGTCACCATGGAAGGTGCGTTGGCGGCGTCGGGCAGCAAGGTCTATGTCCCGCAGGGTCGGAGGGCTCCCCTCGTTTTCGATCGCCTCACCGGGGAGAACCTCGGAGCGCTCGAGGGTGGCGGCGGCGTCTTCGTTCTGCTGACCCCCGACCGGCAGATCTTTCACGGCCCGGGGAACAAGAGGGGCTGGATCACCGCCAGCAACGCCGAGACCAAGGACAAGATCGCCAGTTTCGATCAAGGCAACTCCCTGGTGATCGCTGGCGAAACCTCCTTCGTTCTTCGCGACGAGAGCCTCACAGCCATCGACCGCAAAGAACGCGCGACGCGCTGGAGCATCGCCTGCGCCTATCCGCACGCGCTGATGGTGGCGGGCGATACGCTGATCGCGGGCGGCGACTACGAGATCGCGGCCTTCCGCACCTCCGATGGCAAGAGAATCTGGACGCAGAGGGTCGACGGCCGCGCCTATGGGTTGGCGGTGGCCAACGGCACGCTCTATGTCAGCACCCATACCGGCACGATTCACGCGTTTCGGCAACCTTAAAGTAAGCGCGGGTAAACCGTTTCTCCCGATGGCGCATTCATGAAGTCAAGGAGAAAACTGTCATGAAGAGAACCGTCTTCCGCAAACAGACCTTCGTAGGACTCTGCGTCTGGGTTTCACTGAGCGTATCGGGCGTGCCGGGCGTGTCGGCGCAGGAAGTCTATGGGAACTATGAAGTTCTGCTCGCGTTCGCGGAGCGGGAGAGCGAAACCGTCACAGTGGGCGACACCGTCGTACTAGACGTCTCTGTCCGTAATAATTCGGACCTTCCCATCAATATCGTCCGGCCCCTCGACGGCTCGCATTTCGGAAGCCGCTATCCCGTCTACACGAGTTCGATCGAGAAACCGCTCCCGATTCGGGAGTTGCCGGAGATGCCCTGGTGCGGATTCACGAATCCACTCCTGCCCGAGGATTTCATTTCGATCGATCCGGGAGAGACCGCCGGACCGTTCCAGTGGTTCGCGTTCGTGCCCAAGATCGCGGGCCGTTACGAAGTTTCGGTTCTCATCAAACACGAAGCCGAAAACGAAGAGTTCATGGGCTCGATGGACCTTGAGAACATCCCTCAAGAGCTGCTCGAACTGTTGGCCCGCGTTCCGCGTATGGATGTGCAGTCGCCGGTCTTAACTCTGGATGTGCTCAGCAACGGTTTGACATTGGACCCAAACTACCATTGCCTGATGGGTATGCCTCGCGCTGAGTTGGATCGGCTTTGGGGAGGCTACAACGGCTTATCCGAACACACGGATCGGCCGGGTTTCTACACACCCTCAATCCGCGGCACGAGCGTCGTGGTTCACGTTGACGAAAACGACATCGTGGACGGCGCGGAGTTTGTGTCCCAACACGTCGAAAGCAATGAACTCTATTTGCAGTGGCTTCGCGGCGATGCCACAGACATCCCCCAGCGTTCCGTTACGCTTCCACGGGAAGATGAGTGGCAGTCCTACGACAAGACAGTCCTTTACGTCGGCACACTCGCGGAGCCATCCTCGCTCGTACAGACCTCCTCGGTCACCTGGGCCACTACGTATCGGTAGAGAGGCAGTTGCTCCCCTGCGTGCCCTTCCATACAATACACGAAGATTGAGAACGGACCTCCAAGACCGAGTCGCTCCGCGCATCACACGTGGGGGGGGAGAGTCGAACAGGTATTCCGGCAGAACCGGTAGAAATGAGATGAGATGAACACCATCGTAAAACCAGAAACTCAACAGATCGATCGAAGGAGATTCCTGGTCAAAGGCGCCATGGCGGCGGGCACGGCTGCCTGTCTTGCCTCTGCGGCATCGTCGCAACCCGGCGCGACTGCGGACGAATGGCGGGGCGTTCACGTGATGGCGTGGGGACCGGCAGGAGGAACGAGTGGGTTGGAGGTTCTGAAACGAGCCATCGACGAAGTTCTTCTGCCGCTTCGCATCAACGTGATGATTTACGAGGTGGGCTACAACTTCGAATTCGAATCGGATCCCGGATTGCGCTTCGGCGACGTGACCACCAAGAAGGCCGCGCGGGAGTTGGCGGAGTTCTGCCATGCTCGCGGCATCCGGCTCATTCCCCAGTTCAACTGTCTCGGGCATCAGTCGTGGGCCAAGAAGAATATGATCTTCCCCCTGATGGCCTGGCACCCTGAAATGGAGGAGATTCCCGATGTTCCCGATTCCGAGCGGCCGAAACTGCTGAAGAGCTGGTGCCCGCTGCACCCCGGTGTGAACCCCATCGTTTTCGGTCTGCTCGATGAGATCATGGAAGCGTTCCAAGCCGATGCCATGCACGTGGGCATGGACGAAGTGCTGGTCATTGCCAGCCCCAAATGTCCTCGCTGTCGTGGGAAATCCCCGGCGAAACTGTTCGCCAAAGTGGTAAACGATCTGCACGGGCACATTGTCGGAAAACACGGGCGGACGATGTTGATGTGGGGTGACCGCCTCCTGGATGCCTCGAAAGACAATATGGGCGAATACTGGGAAGCGAGCACCAAGGGCACGGCCCCGGCCATCGACCTGGTGCCCAAGGACATCGTGATCTGTGATTGGCACTACAGTCTCTTTGAAGACTACCCGTCTCTTCGTCTTTTCCAGGAAAAGGGGTTCCGGGTGTGGCCCGCTTCGTGGAACGATACGAAAGCGGCACTGGCGGTGCTCGAAAATGCGTACCGGAACAAGACCGAGCGCATGCTGGGGTACCTCGGAACCTCGTGGGTCATTCATCCTGGGCACTTCGCTCAAGCCCTATTGAACGAGGGGAATCCGAAAGTACTGAAAGACAGGGCACAACCGGCGGCGGATACGCTTAAGGCGTGCATGGAGTGGCTGAAAGAACGATCCGGTTAGGCGGCTTCTCAGAAATCGTCCCTCTTGTGAGGAAACCGAGAACCTCCGGCCCGAACTCTCTGAATCCCCTTTAGACATTCTCCGGGATGACGTACGGCTTACGGTAGGTCCGTTTCACGAGTTTGTTGGCTTCAGCGTCGTCGAAGGTCTCCTGAAGTGTCAACAACAGATTCTTGACAAACAAACATCCCGTGGGAGAAACCGGCCAAGTCACTATACTGGGAAATTCAGCAATATCGTGAAGGCATCTGATCACGACAGAACCGGCGGGACAGGTTGGTCTCGGGCCGGTGAAGCATTATTTCATTGAGGAGGCATGCGGTGAGCGATTCGAAATCGAAATCATTGGACGTCGTACGGAATTTGGAAGTTAGTGGAAAGACTTACGATTACTACAGTCTAAACGCAGCGGTCGAGGCGGGACTCGGAGACGTTTCGCGGCTCCCGTTCAGTCTCAAGGTCGTCTTGGAGAACCTGCTGCGGCATCACGACGAAGAGGCCGTGACCCTGGATGATCTCCACGCGCTGGTGGCGTGGCAGAAAGAGCGGCGTTCGGACGCCGAGATCGCCTATTCGCCGGGCCGTATCTTGATGCAAGATTTTACGGGCGTCCCCGCCGTCGTGGATCTAGCGGCCATGCGCGACGCCATGAAAGACCTGGGCGGCGATCCCAAACGAATCAACCCGCTTCGGCCGGTCGATCTGGTGATCGATCACTCGGTGGTGGTCGACCATTTTGGAACGCCAGAAGCGTTTCAAGCCAACGTCGACCTGGAGATGAAACGGAATCTGGAGCGCTACACATTCCTACGCTGGGGCCAGGGAGCCTTCGATCACTTCGGCGTCGTCCCACCCGGCACCGGAATCTGCCACCAAGTCAATCTTGAATACTTAGCCCAAGTTGTTTGGACCGACGAGGTCGACGGCCGCACCGTGGCCTTCCCGGATACGCTGGTGGGCACGGATAGCCACACCACCATGATCAACGGGCTCGCGGTCTTGGGCTGGGGCGTGGGCGGCATCGAAGCCGAAGCCGCGATGCTCGGCCAGCCGCTCTCCATGCGTATCCCCGAGGTAGTCGGCATGAAGTTGACCGGCGCACTCAAGGAGGGGACGACCGCGACCGATCTGGTGCTCACCGTCACTCAGATGCTGCGCGCCAAGGGTGTTGTCGGCAAGTTCGTCGAGTTTTACGGCCCGGGGCTGGATCAACTCACGTTGGCAGATCGAGCGGTGATCTCCAACATGGGACCGGAATACGGCGCAACCTGCGGCTTCTTCCCCATCGACGAGAAGACCATCGAGTACCTCAAACTGAGCGGACGGAAGGCGGACCGAATCGAGTTGGTCGAAGCGTATGCCAAAGCCCAGGGCATGTGGCGCGACGCCTCCTCCCCCGATCCGGTCTTCACCGACACCGTCGAACTAGAGTTGGATACGGTCGTGCCTTCTCTGGCCGGGCCGAAACGTCCAGCCGACCGGATTCGCCTTGACGAGACGGTCACGCGATTCAAGAAGGATCTCGACACCCTCGGCGCGGGCGCGGAAAACATTCGTACGCAGCCCGTCGAAGGCACTGAATACACGCTGGAAGACGGCCATGTGGTCATCGCCGCCATCACCAGCTGCACCAACACCTCCAACCCGGCGCTCACCATCGGCGCGGGGCTCGTGGCCCGTAAAGCGGCGGAAAAAGGGCTCAAGGTGAAGCCGTGGGTCAAGACTTCGCTCGCCCCCGGATCGCAGGTCGTGACCGACTACTTGAAGGCTGCGGGCGTGCAAGACGCGCTCGACACGCTGGGCTTCAACCTCACCGGCTACGGCTGCACCACCTGTATCGGCAACTCCGGTCCCCTGCCCCCGCCGATCGCGGGCGCGGTCGAGGCGGGCGATCTCGCGGTCTGCGCGGTGCTCTCCGGCAACCGTAACTTCGAGGGCCGAGTCAGCCCCCACACCAAAGCCAACTATCTCGCGTCGCCGCCGTTGGTGGTGGCCTACGCCTTGGCCGGATCGATGCGAGTCGATCTGTACAACGACTCCCTCGGCAACGGCGCCGATGGCAAACCCGTCTATCTGCGCGATATATGGCCGACGAACGCCGAGATTCAAGAAGCCGTCGCGGCGGCGGTCAACGGCGAGATGTTCGCGTCTCGTTACGCCGATGTTTTCCAGGGCACGGAAGCGTGGCGTGAGATCGCCTCGAAACCCAGCCTGACCTACGACTGGGATGCGGCCAGCACCTACGTGCAAAAACCGCCGTTCTTCGAGGGTATGAGCGAGACCGCCGATCCGACTACGGATATTCTCGACGCCCGGCCCCTGGCGCTTCTCGGCGACATGATCACCACCGACCACATCTCCCCCGCCGGGGTCTACACAACCGACAGCCCCGCGGGCACGTATCTAACCTCCAAGGGCGTCGCTCCGGCTGACTTCAATTCGTTCGGATCGCGGCGCGGCAACCATGAAGTGATGATGCGCGGCACCTTCGCGAACATTCGTCTTGCGAACGAGATCGCCCCCGGGACCACCGGCGGCGTCACCCGCTACATGCCCGATGGCGAACAGATGTCGATCTATGACGCCGCGATGAAATACGTCGACGCGGGCGTGCCGCTGGTCGTGATCGGCGGCAAGGAATACGGGACCGGCTCCTCCCGCGACTGGGCCGCCAAGGGGACGCGCCTTTTGGGTGTCCGCGCGGTGATTACGGAGAGTTTCGAACGCATTCACCGTTCCAACCTGATCGGCATGGGCGTTCTGCCCGCGCAGTTTAAGGACGGTGTCACCCGCAAAACGCTCAACATCGAGGGCACGGAGACCTTCAGCGTGCTCGGTCTCGAAAAGGGCGTCACGCCCGGCATGGACCTCACGTTCCGTATCACGCGCGCCGACGGGTCCACGGAAGAGACCACGCTTCTCTGCCGTATCGACACGGAGGGCGAGGCCAAGTACTACGCCAACGGCGGCATCCTGCATTACGTTCTCAGGAACATGGCCAAATAGGCGAACGCCTAACGTTCACGACACAACGCCAAACACAGCGCGGCGCGGGTCAACCACCCGCGCCGCGTTTTCTTGTATGGGGGGAGACACTCTAAAACTCCACGACGGTCCACAACCCGGCGTCCTGGATGTGAATAGATACGTTTGAATCTGTCTCTGTGACCGCGACGGCTTGGGACTCATTCCCGGGGCTATGCGCCATCCCTCGCTCGGGAAGTTCTCGTACACCCGTCTGCTTGAGGAGCGCTTTGCTGAAAGCGATCTCGATATTCACGGGTAGGACACGGTCCGTTTTCGCGTCGTATTCTTGGTTGAGCACGTGGCACACAAGAGGAGCCGATGGATCCCCCGGCTTCCCACGGAGTGAAACGCGAATCGAATCGGAACCTTCCACAGTGACGGTATTCACGATCGGCTCAGGGAGTTCTTTCTTCTCCCGTAGATGAACCAAGCGTTTGCCTTCGAGTTCAACTGCCTTGTCGGCCACCAGCACGACGTCACACGCAGCCAGCGCTTCCCGATACAGGCTCTCCTCGCTAAACCGGTCGCCCGGAAACAGGAGCCGAAAGGGCACGTTGGCTTCGATCAGTTTGTGCGCGGTATCCCGAATACGAACGTAATCGCCAGTGGAGTAGACGAGCCCGACTTTCGCCAGCGTCTTGTAGCCGTCCAGCAGCGCCGCGTGATTACGCACGAATCGATAGATCGCCCCGAAATCCTTCGGTTGGCCGTGCCACCAATGCGTCCCGAGATCTTTTGTGTAGCACCATTGATTGTGGGGAGCCATGAACACACTGCCGAAGGCATAGGCTTGCGCGATCCAACAGCGGACGAGCCCGGGCTTTTCGTTGGCGCGTATCCAGGCCCAATCCTGACCGGAGGCGGTTGCGGTCTGTTTCCGCTGCAAGGCTTCGACGATTCGATAGACAAAACCGGATCGGGGGAGACGCGCTCTGTGGATACGTGCGCGGGAACCTCGCCGCAGAAGTAATCGATGGTCGGAGCGGGCACGAGTGTACGCGGCGATGACGCACTGGAGTTGATACTCCGCAGGAGGGGTTTCCCACGCAATTTCTCGGCATGTTGGAACATCTCGGTAATGGTGCGCTTCATACCTTCGTTCTGGAAATCCTGAAATTCGGATATCAACGTACATTGCCCGTGTCGGCTCTTGTAGGTCTGAGCGTTGAAACCTCTCACCCTCAGAAATTCGCCATAGTGAAACGTGCCGGAGTTCTCTACATCCTGCTCCCGCAACCATGCCGAGTCGAACCTCTCTTTCAGGTATTTTCGGAAACCTTCCATACAGTGCTGGCAGAAACAACCGCCGTTGTAAGCGGAGCAGGCGGACGTACCGCTGTAGTCGTCGATGTGCAATCCATCGATCGGCGCAAGACACGCGCGCTCGGTCTGGTCGAGAAGGTAAAGCCGAACTTCGGGGTTGTTGGTGCAGAACCAATAGGCGGGGTGGCCTTTGTGCTTGTGATCCCAAAGCCATGGGACCCGGAGAGGATTCCGCTCCAGATCGACACAGGCCGCTTCGAGGAACGTCTCCGGGCGGAAGTCGATAAAGCCCGCAAAATCCACCAAGAAATCGACACTCGCGCAGTAGCGCATTCCACTCCGTTTAGCCTCGGCGATTCGCTTCTTGTGTTGCTCGACGGCGTCCGTGTCGCGCGAGCGTGGACGACCGCCCCAACCGACCACAGTGCCGTGAAAGGCCTCGTACTTGGCGGCATTGCCAGCGTACATGAAGACCACGTCACTTTCGTGAATCACGGGTCGCTCCTCCGCGCACAGATGAAGCGCACCCAGCGACGGTAAAAGAACCAGAATGAACGAGAGAGAAATTACGACGTTGCGCATGCTTCCACCTCTTTGGCTCTCTCCCTGTCTCACGCACATTGAGGAACGTAGATCGTATCGGGAGGCAGCGCTAGAAACTCACTTTGGGGGCTTCACGC
>CAYTDF010000031.1:16996-17668 GCA_964436365.1 uncultured bacterium
ACCCCGGTGGAATCCTGGGGCGGAATCGAGCGACATCTCGGCGGCTTCGACCTCGAAGAACTCGCTCTTTTGGAAGCCGAACATATTGGCGATGATGTTCGACGGGAAAACCTCGATCCGTGTATTGAGGTCGCGAACATTGGCGTTATAGAACCGCCGCGAACGTTGCACCCGGTCCTCGGTATTCCCCAGTTCTTGCTGCAACTGCAGGAAGTTCTGATTGGCTTTCAGGTCGGGATAGTTCTCGGCAAGGGCGAAGAGCTGACGCAGACAGCCGGTGAGGACATTCTCGTCTTGCGCCTGAGACTCGGGCGAACCGGTGTTGGCGAGGGCCGCGTTCCGCGCCTTGACCACACCCTCCAGAACCTCTTTCTCGTGCGTGGCATACCCCTTCACGGTCTCCACGAGATTCGGAATCAGATTATAACGCCGCTTGAGTTCGGTATCGATATCGGACCAGGCTTCCTGGCACATATTCCGAAGACGAATCAGGCCGTTGTACATCCCAGCCACCCAAAGCAGGAGCAACAACAGAAACACGCAAGGTACGATCAACGTGAGTAGGCCTTCCATCACGAGTTACTTTTTCTTCAGGTACATCAACACGCCCTTCATCAACAATAGCTCTAACTACTAAACCGGGAGCTGATCTAACCATCTCAACTAAAGCTT
>CAYTDF010000032.1:0-17645 GCA_964436365.1 uncultured bacterium
CACCCCTTCATGTTCTGCCATACTGCCAGTAGACAAATATAGAATCCTCCATAAACATGTACAGAAGAATAGACATTTTTCGCTTTATTGAAAAGCGCGTAGGTACTACAGCGATAAAAGAAGATGGAACCACCGCCTTGACTTTCACCGGCAGTTTCTGGCACCCTGCCAAACGTTCGGCGGCGTCCAAGAATGCGCCAACAGATAGCAAACATAGGAGAATAAAGAATGATGGCTCGTATTTTGGTTTTGGCTTGCATGGTACCTCTAATCGCGACGGGAAATCTCCCTGCGGCGGAAACCGATGAGCGCATCAATCTCGCTCCCAACCCTTCGTTTCAAGATGCCGCGCAAGGTGCGCAGGGTTGGCACCACGTAGGGGCACAGGCGGTCGGCGCTGGGGGGCTGAAAATCGCAAAGACAGATGGCCACGGCGACCAGCGTTCGCTCCACGTCCAGATCGGTTCCGCCGGTATCGTGAGCGGCACGGAATCCTACAGCAGCTACAACGCGGGCGAGGGCATACGCCGGATAGACGGTGAAGGCGGCGTGCGTGGCGCACGCACTGTCGCCTACCGTATGGATCGCGACATTCATTCGTTCAACGCCACAGCCTGGGTCAAAGCCCCGGCCGATCAAGCCATCACACTGCAAGTCCGGTGGCATTCGCGGTTCGGCAGACGGCGTCCGCTGGAACACATCCACACCGAAGCGTCGAACGCCCCGACGGCGACCGAACAGGGCTGGCGGAAATACGAGATCGTCGCCCTGCGGCCCGACAGCGCACATCAAGCCCAACTGGCGATCGTCACCGGAGGCCACGCGCCGATTCTGATCGACGACGTTCGTATCGAATTCGTACGCCGTGAGAACGCGCTCATCCTCGTCGATCAGGTTGGCTACGAAACCGAATCGCAATCGAAGGTCGCGCTGTTCCAAGGTTCGGGTGTGTTGCGCGTGAAACCCAAAGGCTACCGGGTCGTGAATGTCGCAACCGGCGAACGTGTCCACGAGGGTCCGTGGGAACCTCTCGGCTATCACCCGGAGTTCGACCGTACCTATTGGCGAGCCGACTTCAGTGCGCTAACAGAACCGGGTTCGTACGTTGTCGAGACCCGTCTCGGCCGCGAGATCGCCGCATCGGAGATCTTCGAAATCGGTGACGACTTAGTGATGGAGAACGCCGCCCGGCTCGCCTACGAGTTCTTCACCTACCAGCGTTGCGGGACCGAAGTCCCCGGTTTCTACAAAGCCTGCCATCTCGACGACGCGCGTATGCCCGATGGCACCATGCGCGACCTGACCGGCGGCTGGCACGATGCGGGCGACTACAACAAATACAATGGCTACACGCCCGAGTCGATGTACTCGCTTATTCTTACGTACGACCGCAAGAAGACGTTCTGCGACCGCTACGACCGCGATGGCGACGGCGTGGCCGACATTTTGGACGAGGCGATGTGGGGTGGCGAGTTTCTGCTGAAGTGTGTCGATCCTAAGACCTTGGATTTCGTGGGTGATGTCTTCTCGGGTTACGGCTACTGGGGCGACCCCCAAGACGAAACCGACAACAAACCGGGTACGGGCGACGAACGCCCGGTGCGGAACATTCGCGGCAATCCCGCGTTCTTGGTGGCGGGCTTCGCCCTAATCGGCAAGCATGCGCCAAATGCAGAACGCTACCGCGATATGGCTCTCCGGCTCTATGAGAAGCACGGTGGAGGCATCCGCGAGTTGGTTGCCCTGCACACGATGACCGGCGACGACCAGTACAAGTCAGCCGCACGCGAAACGGCGACGAAGGCGCTCGCCGCGAAGGATGGCGGCCTGTCACAGTTCCGGGCGCTCGGGGACTTTGCAATCGCGTTCCCGAAGGACGGCATGGTCACCAAGATCCGCGAGTTAGCCAAGGCGCGCTGGGCAACCCTCAGCGAAGGCTCCGACAGCACCTTCGGCCTCCAGCGTATGCGGGATCGCGACGGCAGTCCGATCTACTTCATGCACTACCGTAAGGTCAACGACTGGTATGTGGGCGGCTCACGCGAGCACCTCGACGCGGCGTATGTAGGCATCTTGCTCGACCGACTGGGCGTTCCCGAAGGCCGGGCGCTCGCCGAGAACCAGCTCCACTGGGTATTCGGCTTGAATCCGTTTAGCACATCGCTCATGGAGGGTGTCGGCGACCGGTTCCTTCCGAATTACCATCACCGCTACAACGTCCTTCCCGGTAATCCGCGCGGCGCGGTTCCGGGCGCGGTGGTCAATGGCATCACCCGGGCGATGCCCTGGGTCGACCGGCCCTGGGTCGACCTCAATCCGGTGCCTACGGGCGAATACCAATGCAACGAACCGTGGCTTCCGCACAACAACCGTATGCTGTTTCTGATGTCGGTCTGGTAAGCGTGGCGAACGGGTCAATTAGATGACGACCGGTATCGTCATCTGTTCCACCCAAAAGACGAGTTCGCGGGCGCAGGCTTCGTACGTATAGTGTTCCTCTGCGTAAGCCTTTGCTTTCTGTGAACGGCGTTTGCGTTCTTCGGTATTCTCGGCGGCTTCCAAGATCGCCCCGCCAAGCGCCTCGGCGTCGCCCGTGGGCGTCACCCAACCCAACCCCTCGCGCTCCACGATTTCGGTGATCTCCGAACCGAGTGTCGTGATCGGCACCAGACCGGTGGCCAGCATCTCGGTAATCCGGTTCCGCGCCCCGAGAAGCGTCTCGTAGCAATCTCGGTCGACGTTGATCCCGGCGTCCGCTGCATGAAACACGATCTGGGCGTCCGCCATGGGAATCCAACCCAGCAGCGTAAACCGGTCTTTGAACGGTGAAGCCTCGATCCGTTCGAGGAAGGTGGGATAGGTCTTCTCGTCGTGTCCGGGAATCGCGCCGCCGGTCGAAAGAAACCGTATCTTCGGATTCTCGCGCATGGCGAACTCCAGCGCCTCGAACATGGTCACCACATCCGCCCAGGTGTTGTAGCCTCCCGACCAGAGCACGACGAAATCCTCATCGGCCGCGACGCCACGACGAAACTCACGAATGCGTTCCGCGTCCTGTACCGGCGGCTCTTTCGCCTCGTGGATGACATAAACATCGTCCGGATCCACATCCCGGCCCAGCATCGTCAGCTCGCCGATCGCGCCTTCCCGGTAGCGGTTGGAACAGACCGAATAGGCATCCCCGCAGGAGAGCGCCTGGCGAAGAATGTCGTAGAAATGCACGACGTAACCGTCTTCTTGTTCCCGGTAGGCTTTGCACTGCGCTTCGCCCATGGTGTAGCCATTGAGATCGACCCACAGAGGGACAGTCTGTTTGAGCGTAGCGGCGCGCGCGGCGGGATAGACATTCGCGCCAATGATGACATCCGGCCAGGTGGCGCGCACCACCTCCCGCAGGACCTCATCGTTGTTGAATTGGCCGACTTCATCGAGGGGGATATACGTGAGCCGGTCGTGAATGCGTTGTTTCTCGCAGGTTGGCGTCTCCGCGCCGGAGCCGGTGGCGCGCATGCAGACCAGGGTCAGCTTGTGGCCACGATCGATCAGCGGTTTGGCCAGTTGCCAGACACGATTCGCGGAACCCGTGTAAAGGTTGGGACCCTCAAACTCCAGCGGGCCGATTCCCAAGATGGTCACACGCGCCATGCTTCACATCCCCTCCCGGTCCGCGCCCGTCGACGTTTCCGCACGCGCGAAATGCAAAATCCCGATCTCCGGGAGTTGACGATAGCGTTCTTGGTAATCCAAACCGTAGCCCACGACGAATTTGTCTGGAATCACGAAACCGACGTAATCGGGATGGGGGACCGGTCCGTTCTCATAGCCTTCTTTGGCCAGCAAGACGCAGATCTTCAACGAGGCGCAGCCTCGGGCCTGGAAGAGCTCGACCGCTTTGGAGAGAGTCTGTCCAGTATCGAGAATATCCTCGACGAGCACCACCGGCCGGTTCCGCACATCCGGCAACGGGAGTTCGTGCACCTGCACAGGTCCTTCCGGTCGCGTCGAGCGCCCATAACTGGAGAACTGAAGGAAGTAGAGTTCGAGGTCGATCTCCGCCACCCGGCAGAGATCGCACAGGAAGAAGACCGAGCCCTTCAGCATGGAGACGAAAACCGGCCGCTCCCCCGCGTAGTGGAGCCGCAGTTCGTCCGCCAGTTCGTGTACGCGCTCGGAGATTTGCCGCTCGGACAGATAGGGTTCGATCGATTCACCTGGAGACAAGCCTGGGCGCATGGCCGGGCTACTCATCCTGGACCCGGTAGATGTACTCGCCGTTGACGACGGCCTCATCCACGATCCCCATGATCAGCTCCCGCATCGGAGCGATATCGACCTCAAAAACCAGCTGGGCCACACCCGGGGCGGAACCGATCAAGACCGTGTCGCCTTCGCCCGCGCCTACGTAATCCACGGCGATATACCCGGGGCCTATCGGTTCGCCTTTCAAGTTGAGCGTCCGCACCAGCATCAGCTTCTTGCCATCGTACGCCTGGTGTTTCAACGTCGAGACGGCGTTACCGATCACACGTCCTAATCTCATGTGACGGTCTCCTTATCCGTCGAGAGCGAATCGACGATCCCCGCGATGGCCACATCGACGGGCAGGGGTTTGCCCTTTTCCATCGTGGCCGCATCGCCGCCATCGACGAGGAATACTGTCTCGCCTTGCCCGGCGCGGTTGGTGTGGTCGGTGACCACGATCGGGTCGCCGACGGGCTGCCGGTATTCGTCGAGCGGCTGCACCACACAGAGTTGGATACCTTCCAACGCGTGGTACTTCTGTGTCGCCCAGAGCCTTCCGATAACTTTGGCCAGTTTCACCCGGACGCTCCCTTGTCGTAGACGATTTTACCCTCGATCTCCAGCGAATCCACAATCGCCGTGATCGCCGTGTCCACGGGGAGGCCGTGTGTGCGGTCGGTCAGCCGCGCCGAGGACCCCGCCGCGTAGACCACCACCTCGCCTTGTCCCGCTCCGACCGAGTCCATCGCCACAACATAGGCGGGCTTGGGTTGGGCATTCATATCCAGTTGCTGGCAGATCAGCAGTTTTCCGCCGGCCAGTTTCTCGTCTTTTTGCGTCGCGACCACAGTCCCGACAACGCGCGCTAAAAACATCGTCGTTTCCTAATTTCTCCCGCAGCCCTCGCAAGGAGGACTCACGCGGTTCGATCGATTATCCCGAAAACGCCGCCGCGATCATCTCGGGCGCCACGCCAATTGCGTCCCGTCCTGCGGCCCACACATCGGTCGTGCAGGCCACGGCGACTTCGTGACAGTCTGAGAATTTCGGGCAGTTTACACAAGCGTTCCAGACTTTCTGGGGCAGCGTCTCTTTCGCGACCACGTCGAAACCCAGTTTCAGGAAGAAATCCGGGATCATGGTCAGTCCGAAGACGCGCGGAAGTTCGAGCCTGAGGGCTTCTTCCATGGCCACGGCCACCAGCGCCTCCCCGAACTTATGGCCTCGCGCCTCTTTCGAGACCACCAGGGTCCGGATCTCGGCCAGGTCCTCCCACAGAATCTCCAGCGAGACACAACCGGCGATCTCTCCTTCGTGCACGAGCACGAAAATATCACGCAGGTGGCTGTAGATATCGTTGAGACTTCGAGGCAGAAGAGTCCCTTCCTCCCGGTAGTCATCCACCAGGCGTTTGATCGCAGGCACGTCACGGACATGGGCTCGACGGATCATCTTCACCTCGTCGCATCTATCGTAATGGGCTGCGCCGATTTATCAAAGCAGGTGGAAACGACGGAGTCCGGGGCGCGCAAGAAATACCGAGTTCTTCAAAAGAGACTTGACAATACGACACCCCATGGTACTATGTACCGTAGTAATAACTGAACGATTCCCACGGTGAGGTGCAAGACAGATGGCAAAGAGATCGATCGACAGTCTCGGCGAACTCCAGAAAGCGGTCATGGAGACGGTCTGGGAGAAGGGCGAAGCCACCGTCAATGAAGTACGGGAGCGTCTCTCACGGGACCCCGAACCCGCGTATACGACGGTGCTCTCGGTCATGCAGAAACTCGAAAAACTGGGCTGGCTGACGCACCGCGCCGAGGGCCGGACGTATGTTTATGAGCCAACCCAAAGTCGTCGGCAAGAAGGCCAACACTCGCTACGATCCTTCACACAGCGAGTCTTCGGCGGCGACCGGCTGGTTCTATTTCAGCATCTCCTCGATGACGATGACCTCTCGGGCGAAGACCTGCGCGCACTCGAAGAGATGATCGAGCGGCGCAAGAAGGAGGAGGATCATGCTTAGCGGAATCACAGAATCCGGCTTTCTCTGGAGCACGGTCTGGCAGTCGACGCTGTTTCTGCTCCTTGGCCTCGCGCTCAGCCATCTACTTCGCAAGCGTCCGGCCCGCGCGCATCGAGTCTTGCTGCTCGCCGTTGGGGTGGCCGTGATCGCGCCGTTCGCGACCCACGCCGTCGCCAACCTCGATTGGGGTGTGTTCGAACCGGACAGCTCCGGTGTCCAGGTGCGCGTGAGAAACCTTCACGGCGGACCTTTACAGAGTCTCACACAGCTTCTGAGAGCGGAGAACTACGGCAATTCGAACACCACGCACACACCGGACTTCATAACCTCGTATAGCCTATCCTTGCCGTTCTTTCGTGGATACAAGTGGAGCGAACTTCTGGCACTCGTTTGGCTTTCAGCTTCGCTCCCCCTGATCTGTCGACTCGGTCTATCGCTGTGCCGCTGCTCGCGGCTGATCTCCCGGGCAGAGCCGTGTGGCAGCGAGACCGTCGTGGCGGCCGCAAACTCGGCCGCAACGCGCCTCGGTCTGCAGAACCCTCCACGTATTCTTACCTCGAAGGATGTCCGCTGTCCGATGATCTGGTGTTGGGGAAAGAAAGCCCGGATCGTTCTACCCGAGCCGTTATTGAAGTCGGAACGGGGGGACGCCATGGATTGGGAATCCATCTTCCGGCACGAGCTGGGACACCTCAAGCGCCGCGATCACCTGGCCCTGTTCTCGACGGATATCCTTCTGTGCATCGCGCCATGGCAGTTGGCACTGTGGTGGGCACAGAAGCGTCTCGCCGAGCTGAGCGAACGTGTCTGCGATCTATGGGCGCTCGACGACGAGCAATCACCCACCGGCTATGCGGAGTCTCTCCTGCAACTGACCCCGCAACGGCGCGAAGCTTACGTGCTCCCGGCGGTCAGTGGCGGTAAGAGCCTAAAGCGGCGCATTACGAGTCTGCTTTCGGGCGAGCGTAGCGACCCGAATCCTGGCAGGAGATGGATGCAAGCGACCGCTCTTGCAGCCATCTGCGCTGTCGTCTCGGTCGCTCTAGCCCAACCCAAAGCCGTCGTGGCAGACGCCGGGAATCGGATCGCGAAACTCGGTGCGAATCCCGACACCGGCCTTGAAGAGATCCGCATCGAACTGCGCAATCTTCCCCAAGCCTCCGAATCTGGCGAGGCCGTGACACCGCTCGACATGGCGCTCATCCCGGTGGGAACGTTCAGCATGGGCACGACGAAAAACGTCTACGGCAAACCCGACCAGAAGGAATGGCCGCCGCACAAGATAACAATTTCGAAATCGTTCTATATCGGCAAGTACGAACTGACACAGGCACAGTGGGAAGCCGTCATGGGCAGGAAACTGAAATCGAAACATCTCACGCTCGGCCCCAACTATCCGGCCGCCAAGATGTCGTGGGGCTACGCCAACACGTTCGTCGAAAAACTGAATCGCTGCGGGCTGGGGAGATTCCGCTTGCCAACCGAGGCGGAGTGGGAGTATGCCTGCCGTGGCGGCGAGAAATCGCTCTACTTCTTCGGTACCGGTCCCAACGGCGGCGATCCCTACATGTGGTGGCAGGGAAACTACACATCCGGCAAGCATCACGAGGTCGGCAAGAAGCGCCCCAACGGCTGGGGTCTGTACGACATGCACGGCAACGTCTCGGAATGGTGCTCCGATGTCTGGGAGGACCCGTTCCCGCGCGACCCGCAGATCGACCCGCAGGGGCCGTCGCCGAGATGGTTCGCGAATCCGCTCACCAAGCGCGTGTTTCGTGGGATTGCGTACAAGTTCAGCGCGATCCCCGAATGGCGCTTCACCTCACGCCACTGCGAACAGCAGGCCGATTTCCACTACACCATCGGAATGCGCCTGGTGAGGGAACATCCTTAGCCGGTTGGTGAACGTTTTTCCTATCGGAACGAGAAATAGACCCTGTACATCTAGGTCACGCATCGAAGCGGGTGGCAGCAATGCCGCCCGCTTCTTCTTTTTGTGTCCCCTCCTCCCCGCAATTTGCGGTCGATCGGCCCGGATCTTGATATAGATCCGGGGTAGAACTGGGCATTGACAGCCGCCATTGGTGTAAGTGCTTGAGGGAAAGGGAGTTGGCTCTTTCCGGCTCCTCGTTGCGTTTTGGGAAGGATCCACTCGATGGGAAATCCGCCGGGTGGATCTTTCTCGAGACTTTCTCGTTCGATCGGGCTCAATGTCCGCTCCGATCTGCCGAAACTGGTGGGATGGCTTTCGCGCGCCCGTTTGGCGCGGGGAAAGCATGCTATGCGGATGCCTATGGAATCGTGCGGGTTGAGGCCATGCCTAGACGCGAATTACCGGCCTTTTGCCATGCCGGGGAGGATAGTTCCATGCCACGAGTTTCGCTCGAATCCAAGCACGACGAGCACACCGATCTGGAGGCGCTGGGTCCGCCGCTGGAGGTCGAAGACGAGGACCGGCCCATCCCCTGTTGGCGCGAGATTACCGCCATCGGTTTGGGGGCACTGGGTCTCGTTCTGCTGATGGCTCTGGTCTCGTGCGATCCCACGGACACGGCCGGTCAGGTAATTCAGGGCGATGGGGAACCGGCGTCGCCCTCAAACTGGGTGGGCATGCCCGGCGCGTACATCGCCTACGGCGCGTTCGCGTTCCTTGGCTGGTGCGCCTACTTGCTCCCTGTCCCGCTGTTTATGCTCGCGTGGCAGCGATGGAGTTCCCGTTTGGAGACCGAGGAGAGCATGTCCATCACCTGGGCGGAGTATCTGGGTGTAACCCTTGTCCTCTTTGGCAGCGCCGCCGGACTGGCGCTGATGCCCTTTTTCGCCACCGGCGCGGAGGGCAGCACCGTGGCTTGGGAAGCGGGCGGTCTGCTCGGCTTTTTTGTGGCCCGGCGGCTGCTGATGCTCGGACCGGGTGGCGCGGTGGTCGGTGAGGTATCGCTGTTGCTGATCGGGTTGCTGCTGGCGACACCCTCGTTACTGGGATGGCTGTGGCGGCGCTGTTTGACGTTCCTGCATCTGACACCCGTCGACGCCGAATCTATCGTCCACGATCTCGAACCCCTAGAAGCCGACCGAGCCACGCGAAACGTTATCTCCGATTATCAGGACACATTGCCCGAACTCAGAATCATCGGTGAGGACGAGCCCGAAGACGAACTTGAGGAAGAGGACGACTCGCTCCATTCACTTCCCCCATTGCGTAACTACGAATACACAGAAGAGGAAGACGTTGAAGCCGAGGAGGAATTCGAGGAAGAGGAGCCTCCCAAACCCCGGTCCAGAAAGAAAAAGCAAAAGAGTGAGGTCACCGAACTCCAGCCGTTGGAGGGAATGGAGAACCTCAAGATCGTCACCAAGGAAGAAGAGACCGTTTTCGAGGACGATACAGGTGTCAACTTGGTGGAGACACCCGAGAACGAGACCTACGAGCTTCCCCCACTCACGTTGCTCAGCGTGCCATCCACAACCCGTCCGGAGCTGGCACGGGAAGAGATTCTGCAGAACTCCGGTGTTCTCGAACGCACATTGAGCGAGTTCGGCATCAGCGTGACGGTGGTGGAGGTCAACTACGGCCCGACCATCACCTGCTACGAGCTCGAACCCGCACCGGGGATCAAGATCAGCCGAATCGAAAACCTCGCCAACGACATCACCCGAGCGCTACGCGCGTGCAGCGTACGAATCGTCGCGCCCATCCCGGGCAAAGGCACGGTCGGGGTCGAGGTGCCAAACCGCCACCGTTCGGATGTCCTGTTGCGAGATCTCCTGAGCAGCGAAAGCTACAGAGACGAGAAAAGCAAACTCCGTATCGGGCTCGGGAAGACTATCTCTGGTGAGCCCTATGTCTTCGATCTGTGCAAAGCGCCTCACCTTCTGGTGGCGGGCACCACAGGTTCGGGCAAATCGGTCTGTATCAACTCCATCATCGGTTCGTTGCTCTACAACGCCGCTCCGCATGAGGTCAAGCTGCTACTGGTCGATCCGAAGCAGGTCGAACTGGCGCTTTATCGAGATATTCCCCACCTGCTTTCTCCGGTGGTGACCGATCCCCGGCGGGCGGGAGCCGCGTTGCGGTGGGCGGTGGACGAGATGGAACAGCGCTACCGCTACCTGAAGCGGGCCACTGTACGTAATATTACGGAATACAATACCAAACGAAAGCGTCAGTTGACCGGTAAGCAAGAGACGAGCGACGCGGTGGACTTGCTGCCCGGATTCTTGCCCTACATCGTGGTGGTCATCGACGAGTTGGCGGACCTGATGATGGTCGCCCGAGCCGAAGTGGAGGCGAACATCTCTCGTCTGGCGGCGATGGCGCGGGCCGTGGGGATCCATCTGGTGTTGGCCACTCAGCGTCCTTCGGTAGATGTGCTCACCGGGGTCATCAAGAACAACTTCCCGGCGCGGATCGCCTTCCAGGTTTCGGCCATGGCCGACTCGCGAACCATCTTGGACATGAAGGGCGCGGAATCGCTCATGGGCCGAGGCGACATGCTGCTCTCGCCCGGCGGTACGGGGCGTCCTACACGCGTCCAGGGCGCGTTTGTCTCCACGGAGGAGATCGAGGATGTCGTCGAGTTCGTCAAGAGTCAGCAAGAGGTCGACTACGTCCAAGAAGAGTTCATTCCTGTGGAAGACGAAAAGCCCAGCAGCGAGTTCTCTCAGTTCGACGCGGGTGAGGATTACGACGAGCTCTACGACCAAGGAGTCAATATCGTGCTCGAGAACGACTCCGCTTCCACATCGCTGTTGCAGCGTCGTATGAAGATCGGTTACGGTCGTGCGGCGAGGTTGCTCGATTTGATGGAAGAGAAAGGCATCGTCGGTCCGCCGCGCGGTTCCAAGCCTCGTCAGATCGTTCTCAACCGGCCCGTATAGCGAGCGGTTCGCGCTGCCAACCCTGCCCAACCGGGGCCCTTTTCCTGTACAAGAAGAGGCGTGTGCCGAAATTCGGTGGAATCCCACCCGTCAATCGGCACTCGCGACTCTGAAACCGGGGTATCTCTAAACGGATGCTATTCGATCTTCTCTGTTTCGTGGCCGGTCTGGTAATGCTTTCCTACGGTGGCGATGTGCTGGTCCGGTACGCTGCATTGCTGGCCCGTCTATTTGGCGTGCGCCCCCTGATTGTGGCGTTGACGGTCGTAGCTTTTGGGACCTCCGCACCGGAGTTGGTGGCGTGCCTATTCGCGGCCGCCAACCCAGCCAACCGTGCCATCGCCCTGGGGAATATCGTCGGCAGCAACGTCGCCAACATCTGTCTGGTAATGGGCTTTTGTGCGATCATACGGCCTCTACGAGTCTGCAAACAGACTTGGTCGCACGAGCTGATGATTCTCGTCGCGGTGACGGCCTTGTTCACCTTTCTTGCGGTCGATGCCGACTTGGGGCGTTTTGACGGATTCGTGCTCTTGGCTGGCTTGGGTGCGTTCACGGCCTACTGTTTTCGGGTGGCCCGGTTGCGCTCCAGCGAAGATGAGGCTGTCGGCCAAGACATCGAGGTGATGGTTCGCCAAGACAGCGAAAAGACGGTAGACCCAGAGGCCGCCCGCGGGACTGCGGAGACGGTGAAATGTTTCGTCTGGATTATCGTGGGTCTGGTGTTGCTTGTGGTGGGTGCAAAGCTCTTGATCGACGGGGCGGTGAACATCGCTCTGCGCTTCAACATTTCAAAAACCCTGATCGGCTTGACCTTGGTGGCTATCGGAACCTCGCTTCCCGAACTGGCGACCAGTTTCGCCGCCGTTCGCCGCAAAGAGACCGACATCATTGTGGGAAACGTTCTGGGCAGTAACATCCTCAATATCCTGTGCGTAATCGCGTTGATTGCGGTCTTATTCCCGATCGATGTGCCTGCGGTCGTCTTCACCCGCGATTTCGCGATCATGGGCGCTTTGACACTTCTGCTGATTCCGTTGCTGCGGACGGGGAAACGATTGGGCAGGCGGGAGGGAGCGTTCTTCCTGTTGCTCTACGCCGGTTACATCGCCTGGCTAGCCATGACCAGCGGTGTGGGAAACCCATGACCGGGGGTACAAAAAACAGAGCGTTACGGGTAGCGGGCAAGCGCTGAATCGCTTACGCTTGAAGAGACTCTCGGCAAACGCCGGTTGCCAAACTTCGGTTACTGGACGCCCGTTTGCGTCAGCGGCGCGAACGGGTTCAGAAACGGGTGCGCAACAACATGGGTGGCTATAAACGCCTCAGAACGAGCCTCACACTCTTCGCCGTCGTTGTCATCGTCGGCACAGTCGGCTTTCGTGTGGTTGGAGCGGAAGGAACGACGTGGATCAACTCGGCATATATGTCGGTAGTGACGGTTACATCCGTCGGCTATGGGGAGGTCGTCTCTCTCGAAACCGATACGGCCAAAGTCTTCGGCATGGTCTACATGCTCGTAGGATTGGGCGTCCTTCTCTATGTGGTGACCACGACGACGGCGTTTGTTGTGGAAGGCGATGCGAAACAGCTCTATCACCGGAAACGAGCCAAAAGAATGATCCAGAAAATGCGGAACCACTGTATTGTTTGCGGTTCAGGCCGCCAAGGCAGCGTTGTCGCCGACGAGTTCGTTCGGTCGAAACTGCCCTTTGTCATCGTCGAGGGCCGAAAGGCGCGCGTCGAGCGCCTGCGTGAAAAGTATCCCGATGTTCCCGTCGTCCACGGAGACGCGACGGATGAAGAGGCCTTGCGAGAAGCGGGGATCGAAACCGCTTCCGCGGTGGTCTGCTGTTTGAGCGAAGATCGCGACAACCTGCTGTTAGTGGTCACCGTGAAGCAGATTCGTCCGGACATACACGTCGTCTGTAAGGTGATGGAAATCTCGGATATGAACAAACTCCAACGCGCGGGCGCGGATACGGTTGTATCTCCGACCTTGATCGGTGGGGTGCGGATGGCTTCGGAGATCATCCGGCCTTCGGTGACGGGTTTCTTGGACAAGATGATGCGGAGCAAGAACCGGACCCTGCGGTTCGAAGAGGTCGAAATCGGCTCCGGGTCCAAAGCCATCGGCAAAACGCTTGCCGAACTGAAAATCCGCCAGGAATACGAAATGCTCGTGTTGGCGGTCTGTGAGCCCGGGAACGAGGAATACGATTTCGCTCCCTGCGCCGACACGCCTATCCAGGAGGGGATCACGCTGATCGTATTGGGTAACTCGGAGAACCTACCCAAACTACGGGCGTTCATGGAGTAGAACCGCCAGGGGCGAGTACACCTCGCCTGTCTATCCCGCTTCCGTCTCCTCAGGCTCTTCTTCGGGCACCTCACGCAGCGCTGCGGTGTAGAGAAGATCGTTACGGTCGCGGACCCGAACCCCGACGAATCCTCTGGGAACCTCGACCTGACGCAGATCGGCCGTTTCGTAGAAGATGGTTTCGAACCGCTTCTCCGTCAACGCCTCGCTTTCCACACTCGCCGCGCGGCGGTGGATATAGAAACCGCGAATCAAGAGCGGTTCTTCGAGATGCTCTTGTAGCTCAGTGAGTTCCCGGTCGATGGCCAGAGAAAGTCCCCGGCGTCCCAACTCGGCCAAGTCGATTTCAGGTGGTTTCTTGTAGGGCATCGGCTAAACCGTGACGCTCAGATATCGCTCGGCCACCATTCCGGGTCGCGTGGAGTGAGAACCCCTTGCTCGATGGCAATGGCATAAACCGGGCCAAAGCAACCAATCAGAGTCCCTTCATATCCCGTGGGCATGCCTTCCCACGAGCGGAACTCATGCCCTTCGCCCATCCCACCGTTGAAGATCCCAGCCGCGTAACCTTCGTCCATCTCCCCGGCAAGTTTGCGGGACCGGTCCCGAAGACCGTAGATGGAGAGCGCCCGAAGATAATAGGTCGCGGGCCAACCGCTGAGACTGCCGTCGGTGTACTTCTCAAAAGTCGGTTCCGCCAGACCGAGGATTTTGGGCAGGGTCTGGTCGTCTTCTCGAATCGGGAGAAGATTGCAGGGTATTCCCATTCGCGCCGTCGGAGGCCCGGCCTCTTCCCGGAGTTTTTCAAGCGCCCGCAGGGCGGTTTTCGCCTGGGGGGGATCCAACAGACCGTAGGCCAGCGCAACGCCGTTAACCCACATAAATGCGTAATCGTGGAGTTCGCCATCCCGGCTACGCCACCCCGCGACCCAACCCGTTTCGGGATTCAGCAGCTGACCCGCGTACGATTCCCGAATCCGTTCGGCCCACTCTTTACAGCGGGCGGCTCGCTCGCCGCGTCCCAGCGCCGCAAACAACGCCGCCGCGTTACGGAACGCACGGTAGCACCAGGCATTCACGTAGCCGTCGATATGGCCGAACCCAACGACATCCATGGAGTTGGTGCTCCAGCGGTATGTGCCCGAATTCCCGGATAGGTCCTTACAGACGACAAGGCCTTCTTTACCCATCATGCCGCCCATTCGCTCGACGGCCTCGATCAGGCCCGCCTCCACACTCCGCAGCCACTTCAGGTCGGACTCGGCTTGGTGCAACCGTCCGGCGGCGCTGACCAAAACAGGATCGGAGTCCAGATAGAGATTTCGGAAATAGCCGTAGCCGCCTCCATCGAGGAGCGCTTGTCCGATCGTGAAGCGACCCAATACCAATGGGTCCGGGCCGTTCTTGGGGCGCTTGGTGTGGGCAGCGATCTCCAAGGGCGGGCCTTGAGAGAGATGGCAGTTAACCGAGGCGGAATTGTTCGAGAAGCCGCGATATTCGGGACGGAAACACGAGAAGACCGTCGGCCAGTGACGTAGAACTCCCCGGCTGGGTTGCGCCGAATCCGGTTTGCTGAGGGGTTCCAAGTTGCTCACCGCGAGTTCGAACGAGACGCGCCGTTCGCCCGGGGGCAGCAACAGATACGTATCGGGTTCCGGCCGATCGGCCAACACGAAACCGCCGGTCACACAACTCTGAAACCGGTAACTCTCGACCTGCAAACGGGCGTCCCCGCCGGTCGCTTCCAGCGTGCGGCAGGTGAGACAGCCGACGCCGTCGCTCGCCCAGACAGCGGGCAGCTTCACCTCACCGTTTCGGCCCGGGAGCAGGTGCGGTTCCGCCGCCGCGCCGGTAATCCCCGCGGTCAAATCCCAAGCGAACCGCCAGGCTTCCGCTTCGAGCATCGGGATCCCGCGCGCGCAGTTCTGCACCAGTTCGACGACCAAACGATCCGGTTCCACCGTAAACACGGCGTCGATCGTCACATCGGAAGTCGCCTGCAAGTTCTTATAAAGTACGCGATTGCCCTCGACAGAGACCGTCCCGCTCCAGCGTTGCGCACCGTAGTCTTGCTCCAGCGTGCGCAGCAGCGGGCCGCTCAAACCACCCAGCATCTGAATCTTCGTTCCGGATTTTCGTGTCGCCAGCAAGCGATTCCGCTTCGCCAAACCCTCGCCGAGAGCGTCCCACCCGAAATGGATCAGCATCGGACGTTGAAGCGAAAAGCCGACGGAGAGCTTCTCGCCTTCGAAAAGCAGCATGTTCGGTAGGTCGTGGACCTGCATCTTCGGCGGTGCTTGGGGAGAGAACGTCTCGACTTTGAGGATGGGGTTGTACCGCATCTCGGGCGGAGTTCCAACCGGCTTCCCGTATGCCTTCAGCGCGTCCAGGGCGCCGAAGGGGACATTGAACGGCCCACCGTTACATTCGCCATGGTTGGGCCAATACGGATGTTCCCGGTCGCATTCGACACGAAGATGGCTTGCGGTTACGCCTCCAAGATTAATGACATAGGGGGGACGTTCCAGCTGTTCGCTGAAGTGAGCCTCCATCTCCTCAATCGTCATTTCCTGGGTAAGACCTTCACCGCGAAGCGCAGGATCTTCGGGGAAATCCACTTCCCGAATGGGTTCCCAGCGGAGCGTCTTCTCGTTTAATCGGGAGACAACCAGATGCGCGGGATGGGTCGGCACACGCGGAATCGCCCGGCCGTAACGGATCCGTCCCAGCCTGAGTTCGTCCACGGTCGTGGGCGACATGAACCGCAGGTAGCGCACCACGGACCTGGCATTGAACTCGGCGTCAAGGCGCGGGTGGACCATCGGCCGGATAGCGGCGTGCGTGATCGGATAGTCCTTCAGCGGCGGTGCATCGGGTTCCGATTCGCGCGCGTCGGCAATTCTAACGGGCGCTGTTGTCGAAGCCGCCGCGGTCACGGCGGCCAACGTTCCGGTTTTCACGAATGTTCTCCTCGAGACTCCCTCGTCTTTGTCGGCCACGTTCTCCTCCTCCAACCATGACAGATTCTCCGTCACGGCGTTCTGTCCGCCACATATCCCACCGATGAATTCACGATCCCAGCTTGGGCGGCGAGGTCACATCGCCACCGATTCGAGCGAGATCACCGCTGCTGCGCAGCCCGTTGGACGGGTGATAGAGAACGTCATCGATCGACGAGCGGGCGGTCGCGGGTTGGAATCCGCCTTTCCCCATCCCACCGAGCATGTTTAGCAACGGCCAACAGACGGCGCAGTCGTCATCCTGGTCCGGTCCAACGGAGTTTAGGCCAAAACCTTTTGGCATTCGACCTCCGAACAAACCTCCATAGTGCGTGTGTCCCCATCTGCCGTCATAGCTTACGTAGACATAGAGAGGATGGAGCGCCGGGGTCGAGCCGGTTTTCCACAACCGTAGCGGTACAAACGGGTCTTCAAAATCCACTGAGGTCATGTAAGCGATCGGTGTGGTCAGTTCGGTACAATTGCCGATATGGTTTTCGACACTCAAACGGTTGCTGCGGCTCGGACGGGGATAGGCGTTCTGGTCAACGCGGTAGGCGTCGATGGCCACGGCCAAGGATCGAAAGTCGCTATGAATACGGGCGACCTTGGCACGGGTCTGCGCGTTCAAGAAGTTCGGTACGGCAATCGCCGCCAGAATGCCGATGATGGCCACAACGATTAAGAGTTCGATGAGAGTGAAGGCTCTTCGCCGATTCAACGCTCTCTCGCTGTTCATCATTCGATCTCCTCACGGAAGGCTTCCCTTGGGCTTTGTCGGCTTCGCCCGAAACTGTGCATGCCGAGAACGTGTTCGCCGCACCGTCTACAGCCCACACATTTACGCTACTCCTCCCGTCACCGAAGGTCAATGATTCAAGGTTGCTCCCAAAGATTATTTGCGATTGGGAGACGCTCTCGCGCATCCCCCATGTGCTATTTCCGGTTAATATAGTCTACTCCGTCTCGATCAGGACGACGTGCGATACTCCCGGCTTTTCACGTGACCCGGATCCCGTGGCGAGGATGATTTCGTTCTTGCCGTCGTTGTCCGCATCGCCGACCGCGGGCCAGCATGAATCGGCTTTTCCGTCACGGAAGTTCACCAGCAAACTCCTCTCGATTGCCTGCGACGGGAGAATCCTAAACATGAACAGATGCGCCAGGCCACGACCGC
>CAYTDF010000033.1:0-16653 GCA_964436365.1 uncultured bacterium
TTGGACTTACACTTTTCGCTCTTATCGCCATCGTCACCGGTTCCGCATTCGCAAGCGCACCCGTGCATCCGGACCAACCGTCGGGAACGTTTCTGGAAACCTGGCTGCTCTGCGGACCGATCTCCAATCCCCCCTTCCCCGACGGCTTGAAACATCACGACGAACACCTGCCTCAGTTCGAGACGGATTACCTGACCGCGCACGGTGGAGAAGCCGATGCGAAGGTTGAAGCGGGGCAAACCGTCCAGTTCGATGGCGGTTCCGTTGTTTGGCAAGAGCGGACCGCGACCGGCGGCATCGTGGATCTCGATCAGGCCATTTCCGACGAGGATTCGGCACTGGCCTACGCCTATTGTGAGTTCGAGTCACCGCGCGAGCAGGCCTGCATGCTCGCGATCGGCAGCAACGACGGAGTCCGTGTTTGGTTGAACGGAGTTCAAGTGTACGACCGATCCGTGGGCGGCAAGATGATCCAAGACGCGGATCTAATCCCCGTGGTGATCCCGCAAGGCCGGAGCCGGCTGCTATTGAAGATCGAAGAGCGCGGTGGACGGTGGGAGTTCTGCTGTCGGCTGCTCGATCTCGCCGACCGGCGTTTTGTCGTCGACCGTCTGAATCTTTTCAACGTCGTCACGCGGAGTTCCGGGGACGCCCTGTTCACCGCCAAGGGCGCTTCCCCTTTCTACGGTGAGTTTCTGAAGCGCGTCACGCTGGAGGCCGTCTCGAAGAGCGATCCCGAACGTATCGTGTGGAACGCCGAATGGGAGGGAGACCCCACGGTCTCGATCCCCGTGCGCGCCAAAACATTTGAAGAATACATTCTCCGCGTGCGGGCGACGTACGTCGACGGCATCGAGCGCGGGTTCGAGTTCCCCTTCGCGGTCGGCCAACCGAAGCCGCACACCCTCTTCACCGCGGGGAAGAGCGACTACGTCATCGTTGTCGGCGAGACGGCCTCGGAATCGGAACGTTGGGCGGCCGCTGAACTACGTGCTTGGTTGAAAGAGATCGGCGATGTGGATATCCCCATTCGGTCCGACTCGGACCCCGTGCGCGGGCGGGAGATCGTCGTCGGATTCAATCGGCACGCAGAAGCCCTGCTCGGCCCCCAGACCGCCCGGCCAAAAGACAGTGATGAATCGTTCACCTACCGAAATATCGGTCCGAGCCTCGTGTTGTGGGGTGGCAGGCAAAGAGGCACGATGAACGGGGTCATGACCTTCCTGGAGCGTGAGTTGGGATGCCGATGGTACGCTCCGGGCGCGAGCGTCGCCCCCAAAAAAGCGAGTTTCACGTTCGTATCGATATTGCATTCCGAAGCGCCCGGCATTGCGGTGCGCTACGACGATTATCTCGAAGCCCACGACCCCACCTGGGCGGCGCGTAACAAATGCAACGGAGGGGGCGCTTTCCGCGAGCAACCCGGAGGGATCGAGGTCTACTACGAGTGCCACACCTTCTACAAGTTGATGCCGCCGACCGAGTTCTTCGAGGAACACCCCGAGTACTTCAGCCTGATCGACGGCAAGCGCGTCCACGATGAAGCCGAATTGTGTTTGACCAATCCCGATGTGATACGCATCTTTACGGAACGAGTACGGGAAGCCATGCGCGAACATCCCTACGCCAAAATCTATTCGGTATCACAGAACGATTGGGGCGGTGCGTGCCAGTGCGGTCCCTGCCAGGCGATCGTCGACCGGGAAGGTAGCCAGTCGGGCCCAATCGTCTGGTTCGCGAACCAGGTCGCGGAGCGGATCGAAGGCGAGTTTCCCGACCGCTTTATCGGCACGTTCGCCTACGACTATAGCCGTAAACCGCCCAAGCATATCCGGCCGAGAGAGAATGTCGTGATCCGGCTCTGCAGCATCGAATGCTGCTTCGCCCATCCCTTCGATAGTTGTCCGCTTAACGCGTCGTTTATGGACGACATCGAACGCTGGGCGGAGATCGCGCCCCATCTTTATATTTGGGATTACGTCGTGAACTTCCATTACCTGATCATGCCCTTCCCCAATTTCAACGTGCTGCAATCGAATATGCGGACGCTATGCGACCACAAAGCCATCGGCATCATGACTCAGGCGGCCAACAACAGCCGGGGGGCGGAGTTCGAGGAGCTTCGCATGTACCTGATCGCCAAGTTGCTTTGGAATCCCGAAATCGACATCGAGCCCGTGATCGATGATTTCATGACCGGTTTCTACGGCCGAAGCGGGCCGTATATCCGGCGGTATTTCGACCTGATGCAGGACCTGGTCACACCGGACCGACACTTCAGGTGGTGGTTGGAGCCGGAGGACCCTCTGTACTCGCAGGCCTTTATTCGCGAAGCGGAAGCCTTGTTCAATCGTGCGGAAGTTGTCGCGGATGACGAGACGATTCTGAAGCGTGTCGAAGAGGCGCGTCTGCCGGTGATGTTCCTGAAGTGCAAGCGCTCGCCGGGGCTGGCCAAGTTAGATGGAACCTACGCACGATTGCGAGCGATCTGCAAGCGCGGCGACATCACCATCGGCTGGCAACCGGTGGGTGGCATCAGTTTCCACGACAAGGGCCCGTTCGTCGAAAGCATGGAGAAGGTCGAGTAACGGCCGGATTGCCCTTAGGGCTGCGGGCCAACGCGGTAGACAAAGATCGTCCAGCCCAGCCGCCGGTCCGGTTGCCGAAGCCAGAGCCAAGGATGCGCTCCGGGCGAGCGTGTGCCGAAGCCCTGCAAACAGGTGGCGCTGACAATGTAGAGGCCGGGCGCGGGTCGGCAGACGATTGGCTCTTGCAGGGGAACGGCGTTGGCGGGCAGCGACCCCTCCTCGAAGTTGCCGAATAAATCCGTGTAGACGGGCTCATCGGGATGTGATCGTATGAACTCGATGGCCAGATGCAGCTCTTGCCCCCAGTCGTAGTTGCTGTCGACAAGATGCAGATACCCCGACGCCGGTCCGCGCGCCGCTAGGTTCATGAAAGACAGGTACCCCGGATGCACGAGGAGACCGGGGATCGGAACCAAGAGTAGAAGCAGCGTGGCCAGCCGTTTTCTGAAACGCAGAGTCTCATCAGAGCGTCTCTCGAAAGTCTCTTTCGGTAGGGCGCACGCAGTGTCCCCGGGGGCAGAGCCTCCAGCGGTTTCCAAACGAAAAGAGCTTGGGGGAGAACCATGAAATACGCGTGCGGTTCCGAGTGCGAGAAGGACGATCAAGCAAGGCATTGCGGGTAGAATGTGCCGAATGCCGAGTTGAAAGTGGCTGAGACTCGCGGCGGCCAGAAAACACCCGGCCCCGAGCAGAGGCACCCAGACTCCGGACCCTTTCGCTGCGGGCCGGACATAGCGTGCGCAAAGCAGCGCGAGTCCCCATAGGGAAAGCGGCCATTTCAACGCGGCGACGACGATGTAGAAATACCGCCAACCTTCCAGCGAAACCGCTCCACACAAGAAGGTCTTCCGACCCACATCCACATTGTCCAACACAACGGCGACACCGCGCCACAGCGCCGGAGCCGGAACGGATACGCGATTGACGAACTGTCCGGCTGTCTCGGGAGAGAGGAGGAACCCCAAGGGGATGACCCGTGTGTAGAACAGAGTCCGTCGGCTTCGCCCCGAAGGATCGTCCGACGGATAGATCGGCCCGACGTCAAATCCGTAGGCCATCCACAAAACTCCAGCGGCAATCGCCAACAGGCAGGCGAAGAACAGAACCGCTTGTCTGACCGAACAGGCTGATTCGGCGGCGGATGTACGTTGCAGACGCCGTATCCAGAGCCACAAGAGAACCAGCAGCAGGGGAAGCAGGATCAGCGTGGACAGCTTTGCGCCGAGCGTCCATCCCAACGCCACCCCACAGAGTGCGGCGCGCCCCCACGTAGGGTTGCGTGTCAGCCGCCACCAAAGCCAGAGCGTCAGCGTCACTCCCAGTGTGGCGGGACCGTCGAGCGTAGTGAGCATGCCGTGTGCCAAAAGATTGGGCTCGACGGTAAACAACAGCAGGGCGATCGAAGCGGCTTTTCGACCCGCTAATTCATACGTCCACCGAGCGGTCACGCAGGCGCACAGCGTGAGCAAAACAACCGCGGCCGCGCGACCCCAAAACAGTCTCCATACGGTCCCGTCCCCCACAGGACCCAAAAAACGGGCGGCACGATAGAAGATGGCTTGGTGTCGCGATTGCGGATCGACGTCGCCGGGCCGTTCGGGTTGGTGAAGAAGCAAGGGAAGTGCGAACAGCGCTTTCCCAAGAGGTGGATTGCTTTCGTCCTGAACTCGACCGTCAAGCAACCAGTTGTAGCCGTCGAGCAAATGGAGACCTTCGTCGTAGGTGGGCGAGAGTTGCCACGCGGCGTGCAAACAACGCGAAGCCATCAGCGTCAGCAACACCGCCACCACGATCCGGTAGGTCTGTTCTTTTTCCAGGTCGATCCATGCGCGCATACCACAGGATAGCGCCGAGCGGCGTCATGGCTATTGTTCCGGCGCCAACGCGATATCGAGGATACCCCCGGAGGGAATCTCACAGGACCATGACAGGCGCACCGGTGTCGGCCCGGGTGACGCGAAACACCTGACTGTGGCGCGATTCTTCGGGCAGGCCGTGCAGCAGCGCGAAGGCCGCCACCCCCGCCGACCCGAGCGTGGTAATCGCCATTCGAGAGAACGAGATACGCGTCCCCGGAATCATTGCTCTACGCGTCTTTGCGCCCGCCCCCGCAACGCTCGCGGCAGACTCTTGGGAGGCATAAACGCTTGCGGGGTCGCATTCGCAGCGGAGAGACCCGTGGGGAGCTCCTTGACCTCGTCCTGAAGCAACCGATACCCGACATCCCTCTTGACGAGATACCCCAAATCGAAATAGTTATCATCCATGATAATGTTCAGATTGTCATCGGGAATATAGACGGTGTCGAGATACTCGTAGGGACGGATGGTCAGTGTACGTCGATTGTTGTCTTGCGGCTGCACATCCCGGACGCGTACTCGACGAGACGGTTGGATATGGAGTTCTTTTTTGGGAGCAAAATAACGGTAGCGCTCGTCCACGACTTCGTCGTCGATACGCACGGACGCACGGAGATAGGTCTCCGTCGGGGTCACACCGCCGATATCGGATTGTGCGACAGACAGAACACTCAGCTCCGTCCGCGCGGGAACGTCGACCGTCGTGGTATTCTCCCACAGTTCCTGCCTCGCCCGGCGCAGGTTCCTTCTTTCGACTGCGGTGTAGGCGAGACTGTCAACCTTCATTTGGACGCTGCACGTCTGCGTTTCGTCGGTCTGATTCTCGATCCAGAGTTCGAGCGGATCCTCTCCGCGCCAGATCGCCCGCACCGGCTTGCAGTATCGCTTGATGCTGTAATAACTGCGTTTGGGACGGCCGTAATAATCGACGACGCTCGACGAGAAACAGGGGAGAGGATCGTTGAATCGTCCAAACATCACCCCGGTCTTGCGTGCGCCTTCGGTTTCGAGCTCACGAACTCGTGCGTCGAGGGAGTGCGCGACGAACTGCTGGGTTTCCGTGACCGCCTCAATCGCCCGAGAATAGGTGAGCACACGGTCGATCAGTTCGGATTTCGCGCCACGGAATGTCCATAAAGGCCCGGGCGGCCAATGGGTGGCGGTCCCAAGCATCTGGCGTACAGTTCGAAGCGAAGGGAGCGAACTGATATTGCCAGACTCGATCTCCGCCCAGGGCTTGAGATCGACGAGTCGTTCCGTATCGAGACGCCCCAGCGCATCGGTGAGGGCCGCTCGCCGCTCGGCCGTCAATGCGGAGTCTGTCTCCCAAGCCACGATGCACGGGTGTTCGATTGCCGTATTCACCACGCTCGCCACCCAACGGTCGAGTTCTTGCCAGGCCGATTCCGGCGGGGTCAACCGTTGCCAAACCATCAATCCCAGACGGTCGCACTCGGTATAGAACACCTCCGGCTCGAACGTGCCCGCGGTACACCAGAGTGTGTTGAGATGAGCCGCCTTTGCCAGTTCGAGCAGACGGGTGACACGAGCGTCCTCTTTCGGCATCGCTCTTCCACTCAACGCCTCCGTACCAACCCACTGGGCACCTCGAATCGAGAAGAGTTTACCGTTGAGCGAGATCGTAGGTCTCCCTTGAGGATCGTCGATCAACTTAATCTCACGTAGATTCACGTTCATGGCCCCATCGCACAAGAACTGAACGTCCGTGCTCAAGCGGAACCGGCCTCGCGTCCAGTGAGCGTCGGCGACACCGGGGTTGGGGATCCACGCCAGTGGACTGATGATTGCCATCGTCGCATTGGCGATGAACCGCCCCTCTGCGGCCTGCTTGAGGGGACCGTTCTGTACGTTCAGAGTCTTCGTCCCCACCATCAAGTTCAGCTGGTAGGGCAGTTCTTTCCCGGTCTGGTTATCGAATTCGACATCGACCGAAAGGACTGCCTTCTCCTCGGTCAGAAGCGTCTCTCTCTTGCTCGTCGCGGAGAGCAGACGGACAGTTCGCGTCGGGTGGATATAGACATTGCCAAAAATCCCGCAGGGTTTCAGAGGCGCTTCCATCGTTGCGTCGAGTCGAGAATCCTCAAAACTCGAAGCCTTCGCGCGCGTCAGCGACTTGAACAGTCCTGTCGTCTGACGCTCGGTTTCGGTCTGTTCGGGCACATAGCGTAGAACGAGAACCTCTCGTCTCGACGTCCACAACCCATCGGGGATCTCGAAAACACCCTTCTGGAGTTTTGTCAGCGCCTGCCCATTGAACCACGCGTCGAGATCACCGGCAGCGTCCTCAACCACGAGTTGGCATGCCTGCTCTTGAAAGGCGTAGCGCCGGGTCGAGCGAAGGTGACACCGAAACCACCAAACCCGGTCGGAAATCCACTTGACCTCCCGGTCACATCGCATGGCATAGGGCGACGCCAGCAGCTGCTTTTCCGCAAAGGCTTGATGAAGTTCGATGGGGATTCGGGTTGTGAGCCAGCTGGTTATATCGGCGGTGGCCGAAAGCACTTGGGCGAGCGTGCTTTGGTCGTCGATAGAGACATCCGCACTGTACGGCGTGTAGCGAACCTTCCAATCGCCCATCATGTAGTAGTCGTTTCCCCGCATCTTGGGGTAGATGTATTTGAGAGTCTTCCCCGTCTGCCGTGGCAATCGCCGCCGGAAGGCGAGTTCGGAATAGGCTCGCTGGGCCCGGCTGTAGAGTCCAAGGTAACGATCCACAATCGCCGACCCTGTAGGCCCTTCGATCTTCGTCAGCGAACGGTTGCGCGCGATGCGCGAAATCACCCCATAGAGGTCGGGGCGTCTCCCCCCCAAAACCGGCTCCTTGAGAAACTTTTCGGCCTCAATCAGGGTCTTTTCGTCGGCCTCGATACTGGCCAGGATATCGGCGTGCAGTTGACCGATCAGGTGAAACGAAAGTCTCTGAACGCTCTCGCCAGCCTCGACCGTGCAGACATACAGACCGTCTTTCTCTTCGGTGGTCGGCGTCCAGAGTGAGACCAGAGCCTTGTCGCGGCCCTGGAGCTTGATCTCACGGACGATGTGCGTCTTGTTGCGGGGCGAGTCGATCGTGACATCCAGGCTCGACAATCCTGCAACGCCGGTGAGTTCCAGTCGAAGTTCCTCGCCCTGCAGAATGTGACGCTTGGAAAGTTCGGCTTTCGGAAGACCGATCGCCTGGAGTGGAATGAGAAGCCCAACGAGAATGAGAAGGAGACGATGCATTGCTATCACCTAAAGTTGCGATACTCGATACGCTCGACCGGGTTTTGGAACCCAGCGGGAACCGGTAGCCGTCGCGGGTATGTAGTCTACAGCGTTTCTCGGGTTTTCTGTCGTCATGCCGCCGCAAAGTGGCCTGCGGTGCTGGACGTTTAGAGCGTCTTTCGAAAGTCTCGTCCGCGAGGGTGCGCAAATGAAGTGTCGCGTGCGGCAGAGCGCCCTCGATGGCAAGCGGCTCGACGCGCTCGGTCTCGGTCTTGACGAGCGCCCGGCGGTTCACGAAACTTGTGAATCATACCTGAACGTCTCTAAACAGATGCTCTGATGTTCAGTAGACTAACCGATCGCGCAGGGGGGAAGTTAAGGGTTGGGGTACCGATTTAGGGCAGATTAGGTACGATATAAGTTTCTCCACCAACCAAGCGGGCAGTTCGCCTGGGTGAAGTGCCGCGGTCGGCGTGTTGGTCCAAGGATACTAAGGTATGACAAAAGTCTGCGTAACGTCCATCGTGGGTGCGCTGCCAGAGAACCCCTCTAAGCAGCGCATACTCAATCTCTCAAAACTCGCAAATGGGGTTGAAGCCTGGAACGTCTGGCGAAAGCAAAACCGAGAAGTCGTCCTCGATCTCAGCGAAACCTCGCTCACCGACACGAATCTCGCGGGTGCGGATCTCAGCGAAGTGGACCTCAGCGGCGTGAGCGCCCAAGGTGCCGATCTGCACGGGGCGAATCTCCAGGGGGCCAGGTTGTGCAACGCAGACCTTCGTTGCGCCAACCTACGGAATACCTGTCTCAATGAAGCGGATCTCCGCAAGGGAAAACTCTGCGACGCGGATATGACGGGTGCCAATGTCGCCAAGGCCAACCTCAACCGGGCGGACCTGGCCCGAGCCGACTTGCGCCGAGCGAATGCCAAGAAGGCGAAACTCAAGAAGGCCAGTCTGGTCGAAGCCAATCTCGGTCAAGCGAACTTTGAATCCTCAAACCTGACGGACGCCCATGTTTTCACCGCGGATCTCCGCAACGTGAATATGAATGGAGCCACTCTGGTTCACTGTAATTTTTACGAGGCGGACCTGAGGAACGCGCAGCTGGTGGGGGCAAAACTCTGGGGGGTTGAGTTCTATGAATCGAACTTGATGGGAGCGAATCTCACCGATGCCAACCTCTGGCTCTGCCGATTGATCCGTTGCGACCTCAGCGAGGCCATCGTCGAGAACGCGGTTGTCACCGATCTCCAGATCAGCGAGTTGAAAGGGAAGCCGGTGCAGCCCTCCGTGCTTCGACTCGACACCGAAGGGCACAACGTTCTGTACGGGAAACACACGAACGCGATCTTCGACCAACCCGCGATCCTCGAGGTCCACATCAATCTGCACTTGAGCGAAATGCAGCTGGCCTGCTACCAGCTGTACGTCGTCGAACTGCACAGAAACCGTGTCGCGATGGGCGTGCACTTCACCGGTCAACGTCACGAGGGGCCTCATACGATCCTCGGCTTTCAAGCCGCCAACTACGAAACGATCTACTCCGCGCTGCCCAACCTCCTCGCCCCGCTACCTCGGGCCCAGGCGGTTGACTGGGGTCAGACGATGGCCGCATTGCCCCAGGAGAGTATGAGCGAGGATATGATGGCCTTTGTACGAAAAGGTACCGTCCCTAGAGCGATGACTTGGCCTTTGGCCGAACGGCTGGCACAGTTCTTTGTGGATTTTCGGAACGCTCTGGTCATGCTCATCCATCATGCCGGGCACGGACTACACAGTCGCGTTGACGTCGCACACCGGCCGGAAGACGCGGTTCAAACCGTCGCGTCCATTCCTCCTGAGCAAAGATCGGATGAGTTTTTGATCGTGCCTCTGGAGACACGAAGCGCAATCGATATCGTCGGGCGCGGTCGACTGAAAGCATACGCCGACGACAACGAGAGCGATTCGGATCGATCCAATGAACCCCCACCGCCCGCCTAGAAGAACCTAACCCCATATCGGGATGGCCCAACGAACGGAGACACTCAAGGTCTCTGCAAGGGGAGATCGTACGCAATGGCTGAAAGATCCAGCAAATCACAGTGGGGCTGCGGCCAAGGATGCATGATGCTGGCCGGGATCGCCCTCGTCCTGCTGTTCGTGGCACACACAGGAATCCGCTATGTCGTCCGCAGCCAAATCCGTAGCGGCATGACTCCGGAACAGCTGGCTCAAATCCAATCCTTCATGCACGACCCGGTCGACGTGCCCGCAGAGTGGTTCACGCCACTCGAACAGTCGGAGGAGATTCAGCGCGCGATTCAAGAACTCGACGCACTTTACGATCCGAACCAATTCGATCCGTTCAACGCAATACCCACCGGCTGGATGTGCACGGGAGTCGAGTATCCCGAATCGCAATGGCAGCAGTTCGATGCGGCCTATGAGGCGATACAGCCGTTTATGGATAAGCTCGACGAATTAGGCCGTATCGAGGGCTACGACGTCGCGGCGTGGGCGGCCGAGGCGCCAAGAAACCCCTTCGGTGGCATGGCGGGTGGCGGGTCAGGCCCGCAGTCCGTCCTCCTCCAGCTGCAGACCTATGCCAAAATACTGAATACACGCGCGCTTTCGCTCGCCAGGCAGGAACGTTGGCCAGAGGCGTTTGCGCACAACCTCGCCGCGCACCGCCTGGCGCAACGGTCGCCCCTGACGACGGTGATCGTGAGTCTCGTCACGGTCGCCCTGACGGGATTCACTTCCGAGACCACCATGCTGATCGCCCAGGAATGCGAAGACGAGGCCGCCTTGGAGGACGCGCTCAACGAACTCGTGCGGATTCGACCGAACGTCTGCATCAATGTCCTCAAATCAGGGGTGATCGACTCGCTCAGCATGCTTCGCGCCGCGAAGTTCTTGGGCGATGACGTCGATTTCACGCCCGGAAAGACGGGATTGGAGTACACGAAAGAAGTGCTACGCTGGCAGGAAGAGACCGCTACGCGGTTAGCGGCGCAGGCGGGCATGCCGCTTCCCCCGGCCTCGCCCCTGCGCCAGATGAGCTTCGCGCGCTACCTGGGATTCGGTGACCTAATCATGGAGAAGCTCTGTTCCGTCGCTCTGCCGAATATGGTGAATGCGGAACTGCGCGAAAGAATGTCCATCGCTCAGTTCGATGCCGCCTGCCTCTCCTTGGCACAGGCTCTGGCGAGGAATACAGGCGTCACGGAGATATCGGGCGACATCTCCGTACCCCGCAAACGCAAATCGCCGCCAGGCCAAACGGGATACGGCAGCTCTAGCACCGGCGATGGAAAGGCGTTCAACCCCTTAGGCCGCGCACGCAATATACCGGCTACGGAAGAGAATTGACCCTCGGCTGCGCCAGAGTACACTGTTCGCGAATCGAAATCTGAGTCAAGACGAGAGAATCATGCACAAGCATATAAATAAGTATACAGAGATACGCACAGCGCTCGCGGTCTCGGCAATCGCGGCCATGCTGACCGCCTTTTCGGCTGTCGACAGCCGGGCGCAGAGCGACGGTCTGCTGAGCCAAGACGGCCACCGCGTCTTTCCCATCGGCTGTTACGAACTGCCCAAGGACGATGAAGGCTTGCAGAGAATGGCGGAGGCCGGAATCAACCTGGTGCGTTGCGGCAGCCGCGCGGATTTGGATCGTCTGGCCGCGCTCGGCATGATGGGGATCATGCCGCTCGGTCTGCAGAGCGGGCCGACAGACGCACTACGCAAGCAGGTCGAATCGGTCCGAGATCATCCGGCGTTGGCTGTCTGGGAAGGCCCCGACGAAGTCGTCTGGAACTTTACAGCCGCGAGCCGTCTGCACCGCGTGGAGAAGATCCACAAGGTAAAGGGCGCGTGGTGGCAACAGACTCCGGAGGCGGTCAAGTACGCTGAGGAACAAGCGGCGAAGGTCATCCCCAACATGCTCGAAGCCATCCAGTTCGTACGTAGTGTCGACGAGCAAAACCGGCCGGTCTGGATCAACGAAGCCTCTTTCAGCGACACGAAATACGTGCGGGACTATCTCGATGCGGTGGACATCACGGGCTGTGATTTCTATCCGATCAATAATAGCAATCGCCGCATCGCCCGTGTGGGCGCGATCACAGAACGGTGGAACGAGGTCGGCCGAGGCAAACCGGTCTGGATGGTCTTGCAGGCCTTCTCGTGGAACGAGTTGGGCGACTACTACGGGGCGACCGTCACCACCTATCCGACATTCGCGGAAACGCGGTTCATGGCCTACGAGACAATCGTCCACGGCGCGAAAGCGGTGCTCTACTGGGGATCGCACTATCTAAAATCCGAAGCCTGCCGCACATCCATCTACGCATTAACCGGCGAGCTCGCGGCGCTGCAACCTTTCCTGACCGCGCCGAACGAAGCGAACGTGCAGGTAACCGCTGTCGCGCCACGGGAAGAAGAGGACAGAGACGGCGTGAAGGTGACCGCCCGCCGGACCGGGCGGGAATGGCTGATCGTCTTGATCAACGAGAACGATCATCGCCACATGGCGGTGGAGGTGACCGGACTGGACGACTTGAACGGCATGCGTTTCGACCTGCTGTACGGGACGGAGACGGCGACTGTCCAGAAGGGTGAGTTGCTCACCCGCATGCAACCCTACGAGGTCAAGGTGTTAGCCACAGGCCGCGAATGGGAGACCGACCGCCGCGACGGCCGCGATTTTGCACGGCAAGACAAAGACTAAACGCCGCTAGCGACTCTCGAAAGTCATCTCCGGTAGGGCGCACAAACGAAGTGTCGCTTGCGACAAAGTGCCCCCAGTGGCCGAGCGCTCAGCACGTAAACCGCGACCGAACCGTTTCCAACATATTCGCGGCCAGGTGGTCGTACGTGAAATTCCGGAGTGTAATTTCGCGGCCTCGCAACGCGATGGCCCGGCGTTCTTCGGGATGGTCCAGGTAGTAGCGTGTCTTGTCGAGAAGTTCGTCCCGAGTGCGAAACAGGACCACATCCCGATCGACCTTGTACCATTCGTCAATCGGTCCGGTTTCGCGATCCCGGTCGACGGCGCGGATGAGCGGAAAAGTCCCGGTAGCCAGACAATCGAGAACTTTCATGGTCAACGTCCAGTGGCTGTGGATACAAACATGAATCTTGGAGGCTCGCAGCAGCCCCGCCAGAGGCGTCCCATAAGGAATCAAGCCGTGGGAATGCTTCCCGAGCACTGGATGCCGTCTCCAGTCGAGCCCAAAAACACCGACGTCGTATCCCGCTTCGGCCAACCAGGCGATAGGCGCGCCACGCAACGCGACACGACCGGGGCCGGTATCGAGCGCGTAGACAAAACGCTCGATGGCCTGCGGATCGTTCTCATGCTGCGCCAACCATGCTGGATTCTCGCGCCGGAAGTGTTTGAAAAGGAGGTCGCGGTACTCATCGGAACGAAGCAGGTCTTCACCGGCGGCGATCCTGCGCTCGACCTGGTCGTGGATATCCTGATAGAGACGAGTCACGACCGAGCCGCCCTGCGTCGCGAGATCCGGGCTAAACAACTCACGTAGCGAGGCATCGGGCACCGTGGCCACATACGAAAGATCGAACTCGCGGGCGGGCGGTTGCGCGCCCGGTGGCGGCGTCGGTGAGAACATATCGGGATGGGTCGGGACTTTTGCCACCGGCACATTCCCGTAGCCCAGCGTTTCCAGCTCCTCCGCCCATTCGGCCGAACAGGAGAAATAGAGGTCCGTTTCGTCTCGTTGTGCAACGGCTTCCGGGCTCCGCAACTCATTCATAACCGGTGGATCTTGAAGCCAACAGCAATACGGGATGCCATCCGTACAGACACCCGCGCGCTTCAGATACGAACGCGTAAAGTTGATCCAAACGATCAAATCCGGGCTAAAGTCGTTCACCGCCTGCTGGATCGCAAAAGGCACGGTCAGCTGAAAGTTGTTGTTTTCAGTCAGAAAATACACCTCGTGCCCCAACCGCTCGAAACTCTGAGCGAGGTAGGCGACGCACTGGCTGAGATAGGTTCCCGCGTACCGGAGACCGGGCACCAGAATCTTGAGTCGGCGGCCGGAACGGTACCGCTCATGCCAAGAAGGGACAGGCGTATCGGGGCGAAACGTTCCACTCCGGACCCGGTGATGCAGTCGCCGCCTTTCGGCTTGCGCGCCGCGGGTTTGTGTACGCCGCTGCGTGGCACGGTTGATCCGTTCGGTGATCTGTTGCACATCGGCCTGGGTCAGGGAGGCATCGGGGGAAAGCGCCCAATTGGTGATGTTCCGGCTCAGTGGGTGGGTGATCCAACATTCCAGCTCATCGAGCGCGCCGGGGCCGGAAAAGAAACGCAGCTGGCCGATGGCCAAGGCCCGCAACCAATCGTAGGTTGCCAGAGCCCGATTCACCGCGCCCTCGTCGGGATCGATCACCCAAATCGGAACCCCATGCGTGGGTTCCCATTCCGCGTTGTCATAGGCGGGAGAGTCAACCTCCTCCACGGTGCGGCACAACGGGTGCCCGTACGCTTGCAGAGTCCGCTGCACGAGCGCGCCCGACCCCACGCCGACAACGAGCAGAGCGTGCTCGCGCGGCCGGAGTTCCGGAATGCTCGCGAATGCTTGTTCGGCGAGTTCGATCGCTTGCGGAGGAACCTAGTTCATCGTCTTACGTTGTTTCCAAAATGATTCTCGTATCGGAGAACCCTAGAAGTCTATCGGTCCGGCGAGGCAACAGAAGAGCCCAGCGGAAGAGACCCGTGGTCGTGGGGCCGGGCGGCGATCCCCTTCTCTCTTGATTCGGTGCGCGGGATGGACGACTCTTGAACCGTGTACTTCAAAGAAAAGCGGAGTCCCAAAATGAAAGCTGCCTACATCGTCGAAACAGGTCCCCCGGAAAACATCACCTACGGGGATATCCCCACGCCGCAGATCGGCGACACACAAGTTCTGGTGAAAGTCGGCGCGGTCTCCTTGAACCCCGTCGATACCTATGTCCGGGGGGGGATGATCCCCTGGGATTTGCCTGAGCCGTTTGTGGTCGGTTGCGACCTGGCCGGTGTTGTCGAGGCGGTGGGTCCGAAGGTCGGTTCGCTCAAGCCGAGCGACCGGGTTTGGGGCAGCAACCAGGGGCTTTTGGGCCGTCAGGGTGTCTTTGCGGAATACGCCGCTGTCGACGAGGAGTGGCTCTACCCCACCCCGGAGGGGGTCAATGACGCGGACGCTGCGGCCACGGCATTGGTGGGCATCACCGCCCATCTCGGGCTGGTGCGCGAAGTCGGCCTACAGGCTAGAGAAACCGTCTTCGTCCACGGCGGAACGGGCGGCGTGGGTTCGATGGTCGTGCAGATGGCAAAGGCCTTGGGTGCGCGTGTGATCGCGACGGGGGGTGGCGAAGAGAAGGCCAAGGCCTGTCTCGAACTGGGCGCGAACACCGCCATCGACTACAAGACACAGAACGTTGCCGAGGAATTGACGAAACTCGCGCCCGACGGAGTTAACGTTTTTTGGGAAACCCAACGTGAACCCGATTTCGACATGATCGTCACCGCCATGGCTCAGCGCGGACGTATCGTCATCATGGCCGGGCGCGACGCACGGCCCCCGTTCCCGGTCGGCCCGTTTTATGTAAAGAGCTGCTCGCTGCACGGGTTTGCGATGTTCACCGCCAGCCCGCAGGAACAGCGCGCGTGCGCCAACGACATCAATTCCTGGTTGGCCGGTGGAAATCTGAAAGCCAGGATCGATCGGGAGATGCCCCTATCCGAAACCGCGGCGGCTCACCGCTTACAGGAAGAGAGCACCATCGGCCTCGCCGGGACACTGGCGGGCAAGATCGTGCTAAGACCGTAAAGAGGTCTGAAGACGGTGGCACTCTGATACCGGCGGGGTCTCTTCTCTATTGCGGGGGAAGTAATCCCAATTCGGCACAACAGAAGTGATACGCAACCTCCAAGCCATCGCTGGAGAAGGCGATACAGTTGACGTGGAGTATCAGAAACACGAAGACAAGCACGAGAGCCGACGCAACATCCAACTTCAGTGAGTGGACAAAGCCTAAGGTGCAGCAGACGAAGAAGAACGCACAAGAGCACAGAAACAAGCAGAACAACAGAAGTCCCACGCCGTCGGCAATCCACGAGTTTTCCCCCAAAACAAATCGCACTGCCAATCCAAGGAGTTCCAGCCCGCAGACCGGGAACAGGGCCAACACGGCGCATGTACCCGCTGAGTAGCACACAACTCGTAACACCGCCTCAAAGCGAAGACGCGGCTGACACAGGAATCGATGTACGCCGTAGACGAGTGCCGAGAGCGGGAAGAGTTCCCCGAGGCAAACGAGGACCCAAACCGTGACGCCCGCCTCGAACCACAGAAGTTCTTGAATCGGCTCGATACCGGACTCCTGCTCCAGTAAATAGAGGAAGAACGTGCTACTTGAACGAAGAAGGAACCCACCGCCGAGCCACAGCCCTATACCACAGAATGCGTACAGCAGCGGACTCGCGAGGCCTCCATCGAGGCTCATCGTTTGGAAAGCGTGTGTTCGGTGCCTCGCGATATCGAAGGCTGTCTGCGCGAGTGCACGCAACACCCCCAACTCGTCACGTCTTTCCCACGCAGGTGACCGGGGAGTTGGCGTCTGAATCGCCTCGTCCGACACACCGCTCTCCCCCGCTTCCGTCTGGCTCAAATCAGGCTCGCACATGTACCCCAGGCTCCCCCATCGTGACCCGCAACCGCTCCTGCGCCAAAGCCCACATCTCTTCCGCGTCGTCGGATGTTTCGGCTGCGGGAGTCTCCGTTATCGACAAGAGAGACAGCCCGAGCGAGATCACCGTAACCAAAGCGTTTCGTTTCATGACAAGCCTATCTCTCAACCTGTAGGTGGAAAATTTCGTTCGCATCGTAGCGTAGGTGAAATGAGAATTTCAAGAACGGTAAATACAGGCGGGGGGAGGAGACTTCAATGCGGTCTGGAGATAGGACCGCCCGCACCGTT
>CAYTDF010000033.1:16667-17560 GCA_964436365.1 uncultured bacterium
CCCGTGGTTTCCACGGAAGAACCCAAGATCGAACCGGTTCTTGCGGGCCAAATCAGCCGCTTTGCGCACACCGACCGCCTCTTGCAGAGCGAGAAACTTACGCAGGCCCGTCCCGTATGGGTCAAACGGCCCACGGTCGAATTCCCGCGAGATGTCGTACCCCGCCATCTCCGTCAGGACCCACGAAACCCATTCAGCGAAACCTTCGCACCGTTCGAAGTTCCCGACGCGGATAAAGCCATCCATCTTCTGCCACACGTGCGCGTATTCGTGAGCCAAGGTGGCGTAGAAACAGGCTCGTGGCAACCCGCGCTGAACGTAGATGGTTATGCTTCCGTCTTCCCAGTCGCACAGGCCAATCGGCCGAGCTCCACTGCCGGAGCGCTTGTAGAGTTCGGCTTCGGTCGCCAACTGCGCCGAGATGGGCATCGAAAGAACAAAACCGAAGGTACGCCCCATGTCGCGTTGAACGCGTTTGAACATCTCGGCGGCTTCGCGAGAGTCACAGACACCACCGGCGGTAACGGAAGAAGAACTCGCTTTCGCGGCTTTGCACGCGCGCGCAGGATTCAGCTGTTTTGCCGTCTTGCGCCGTTCACGGCTAGCGGCAACACCTACAACAACACAAGCCACACCTAAACAAGCGGCCAACACAATCGTTGTACCGGGTATACGATGCCTCCACGAGACACTCACTCTCACATTCCCATCCCACTTTCAATTCTTAAAGATGCACGCCCACTTGTCCAGGGGGCCTTTGGGTAAAACCTCTCGGTGCGTGACTCCGTTGGGAAGATAATTGCTTCTTGCGGACGTATGCCTGCACGAAACCGCGTATACTGGGGCCCACGGGTGGATCGAATTCGAAAGACCGAAGTCGCGGGGAGGATTAA
>CAYTDF010000034.1:0-17519 GCA_964436365.1 uncultured bacterium
CGACATGTTGGCAGAAGCCGAAGTTTCACGGGCGTGACTTTCGCCTTCGTGGGCGTGATCCGCCTCCTTCTCGCTGCAACCGGTCGCCACGATGAGCATCCCGGCCATCGCGTGGACCGCGATCTGCGTGGTGGGGTACTGCACGCTCATCTATCTTTTCCCCGTCGCGGAGGGAACGGTGACGGATGCAACCCCGCCCCAACAGGACGCGGTGCGTGTTCTGCGCGGTATTTGGTGGCCCTACATCTGGGCGGTTCCGATGCTGATCTTGCTGACAGTGAGGTGGTTCGCGACAAGGATGGGGAAGAAGGAGGGGGAATGAGAGGAGGAATGAGAGGGGGAATGCGCTTCTAGTCGTTTGCGAATGGGTAGCGTAGGACCAACTCGTCGAGAGCCTCGGCGATGAGCTCGTCAGACTCGACGCCCTCGCGTTCGGCAATCTCCTCGATCCGCTGTTTCTGCCAAGCGGGAACGGTCACCGGGAGCGTGACGGCCTCATCCGGGACCCTCCCGCCAATCGCATCGCCGCCCTCGCGCCAAGCGAGGTACCAGGAAGCCTCCATCGCCCGGAGAAGCGACGGACGGTCGACCCCCTCCTCAGGAAATGTAGCCAATCCCCAAGAGAGCGCCGGTAACGTGCGCCGTCCACCGCGCAGCTCCTCCCGCATCTTTCGCCAAGTCTCATGAAGATGGCGCAGCTCGCGCTCGACGGTTTCGCGCGGCAGATCGACGACGATGGCCAGGCAACTGTGGGGTCGATCGAGGACGTAGTACCAGGCATCCCCACTCACATCCTGAAACAAGCCCTGTATCGTTTGCTGTGTCCAACGGCCCGCGCGCGGGTTCTGACTGTGTGCGGAGGGTGGTGGGGTGTCTGTCCGGCAACGGACCACAGAGATGGGAGTGTTCTCCTGCGCGGCCCGGCTGAGAATGCGGTCCAGCAACAGCGGCAGCTCCTGCATTTCCTGGGCCTCCGGCCGACGTTTGGCGTCGCCTTCAGGTGCGAGTAGTGGCTTTCCCATCGTGTGCGCTTTCCTTCTCTCTAAGTTTCGGCGAGAATCCCTTTCGGCTTGACGGTGACGTTGGAGAAGCTCTAAACGTTATGCTTCGGAACCGTCTGAGACACTTTGGAAACCGACTATGCGTGGCAAAAGAAAACGTTCGACAATCGTGCGCTCGAAGCCATCCGCCCCCCGGCGAGGTGTTGTCCCCAGCCAGAAGACGTTTCTCGAGAACCACCTGGAAACGCTTCTTCCACTGATGCGGGGACTTCGTTCGCTCTCTCGCGCGTATACCGAGGGCTTTGTCTGGGAGCCCGCTGAAGGGGATTGGGTGCTGCATGTGAACCCCGAGACGGGTGAAGAGCGCCTGCGTATGGTCTGGACGGTCGCCACACGCGCCGAAGATAATGGACACGCAGAGAACAAGTACCTGGTCTTTGAAATATCCTTCCCCGAGGACCGCTACGACGAACTGATCGATGTCGGTGAGTTCACGGATTGTCTGTTTCTGCCCACAGAACGGCAGTGCTGGGAGTGGTTGCAGGAACGGGAATGCTGTATCGAACTCTCCAGGGTAGGCGATGCCACCGAAGTCAGACCGATCATGGCCGTACCCCGTATTCCGCCTATCCATCACACGCCTCTACATGCATTGTACACCGTGATTTGCGCTATCCTCGACCGTCCCGCCTTAATTTAATGTTGTATCAACGAATTCTCTGGGTTGGAGAAGGCTGAGGGGCTCGGTTCGCGCGGGCACTGCGTGCGCGCTGATGTGGGGTACCTCGCAAAGACGTTTCCGTGTCGTATCAATTCAGATTTTGGGGCTGAAGAACGCTGAGGGCTCGGTTCACGCGGGCATTTGTACGGGGATGGGGTGTGCGCGGAATGCAGGGATCGTACGGCAGTGTGGATATGGCGTGCTACGATTGTGCCGGAAGGTATGTTGTGGGTAAAAGTTAACCAGGTTAAGGTAATTATTGACGTTAGTTTCAGGAGTCCTTGTCCGGTGCATGACCGATGAAAGTTTTACTGATTTCGCCACCCGACGATCACATGATCACCACCAACGTCCCCAGTGTGGTGGATGAGGAGAGCGGACTCTATCCGCCCTTGGGCTTGCTGTATGTGGCCTCGTATCTGGAGGCGAACTCCGATCACGCGGTCGAGGTTCTCGACACGCATGTCGACCGTCTGAACTACGCGCAGATCGAAGAGGAGATACGGCGACGCCAACCCGATGTGGTGGGTATCCAGGCGCTGACGTTTACGGTGATCGATAGCATCCTCACGGCGCGCGTGGTGAAGAAGGTCAATCCGGATACCCCGGTGGTGTTGGGCGGGCCGCATGTGTTCATCTATCCCCAGGAGACCCTGTCCATTCCCGAGGTTGACTACCTGGTGCTCGGAGAGGGTGAAGAGACCTTCACGCGATTGATCGAGGCTCTGGCCAAAGGAGCCGATCTCGCCGAAATCCCGGGCCTAGCCTTCAACCGGAACGGTGAGACGATCAAGACCGCGCACCTCGCCCTCCGCGACGATCTCGACGAATTGCCGCATCCCGCCCGGCACCTGATCCCGCAACATCGCTACACATCGGTGCTGGCCAAACGGTCCCCGATCACGACCATGATGACCAGCCGTGGGTGCCCCATGCGCTGCATCTTTTGCGACCGCCCCCACCTGGGTAAACAGTTTCGCTGGCGTTCGGCGGAGAGCGTGGTCGACGAGATGGCGATCTGCGAAGAGATGGGGATCCGGGAGATCTTTTTCTATGACGACACGTTCTCGATCCGGAAGGACCGCGTGCTCGATGTCTGTAACGCGATTGTCTCCCGTGGGCTGAATGTTCAGTGGGATATACGCGCGCATATCAACACCATCGATGAAGCGGTTCTGGACGCCCTGTATCGTGCGGGGTGCCGCCGTATCCATTTCGGTGTCGAATCCGGGAACCAGGAGATCGTGAAAATCATCCAGAAGGGTATCGACCTCGAGAAGACCAAAGAGGTTTTCCGGATGACGCGCGACAAGGGGATCACCACACTCGGCTACTTCATGCTGGGGAACCCCACGGAGACCCGGGAGCAGATGGAAGAGAGCCTCGAGTTTGCGCGGAACCTCGCCGCCGATTTTGTACATATCGCGATCACGACCCCGTTCCCGGCGACGGAGCTTTACGCGCGGGGGCTGAGGGAGAAGCTTTACGACCACGACTTCTGGCGTGAGTTTGCCCGCGACCCGCGCGAGGATTTCGTCCCCCGGGTTTGGGACGAAAAGCTTAGCCGCGACGAGCTGATCGAACTTCTCCAGCAGGGTTACCAGAGTTTCTATATGCGCCCCGGGTATATTCTCCGCCGCCTGCTGGCAGTCCGTTCGTGGGATCAGTTCAAACGGCAGTCGAGCGCCGGTCTGCGTCTGATGTCGTGGGGGCTCGGGGGCAAGAAGAGCCTACGGACCGGCGCGGGGGCTTGACGGGGGAGGTCGTTGGACGGTGCCGCCCCCGGCGGCTAGTCTTTTGGCATGTCTTCTGGAAGTTTCTTGCATTCCGCTCGCCACCTGCGCCGGTTGTGGCCGTTCGTTCGGCCTAACCTGGGCCAGATATCGGTCGGTATGGTGATGGTGGCCGTGTATGGGATCATGTCCATGCAAGTGCCGAAGATTCTGGCTCATTTCATCGATTTTATCGGCGGAAAGACGGAGCAACTCGCCGAGTGGGAGACCGACCCCACGCTCTGGATCTGCATGCATACCGTGCAGCCCCTGCTGGGCCGGGCCCCCGAGATCGATCAACTGGGCCGAGCTAGTTTTCTAGTCTCGATGCTCGCGGTCTCGATCGTCGCCGGTCTGGCGCTCTTTGGCGGCCGCTACGCCATCATCGGAACATCGCGTTACGCGGAGCGACGGCTTCGTGGAGGGTTCTTCCAACACCTGCAACGCTTGACGCCATCCTTCTACCACGAGAACCGCACCGGTGACCTGATGACCCGTTCGGCGAGCGACGTGGAACAGGTGCGGATGCTTCTCGGCCCCGGACTGATGTATCCGGCGCAGACGACCTGGATCGTGGTCCTGGTGCTTTCGTATATGTTCGGCCGGGACTCCGGTTTGGCGTTCGTGGTCCTCTTGCCGATCGTGGTGCTCTGTCTGTATGTGAACTACTGGACCCGCATCATTCACCGGCATCATCTTGCCGCGCAGGAGACCTACTCGAGTCTGTCCTCGCACGTGCAAGAGAATCTTTCCGGAATCCGGGTGGTGAAATCGTATCTGCAAGAAGATGCGGAAATCGAACGGTTTGGCGCGATCAACGAAACCTACATGGAACGAAACATGGCCATGGTGCGGGTGCGGGCCAAAGCCTGGCCGTTGCTGCACTTCATCGGCGGTATGGGGATGGTGATCCTGTTCTACGCGGGTGGCCTGCGGGTGATCGCGGGAGCCATGACGGTTGGAGAACTGTGGCGGTTCGTCTCGTATTACCTGATGCTGTTTTGGCCGATGGTGGCCTTCGGCTGGATCATGAACGTTGTTTTCCGGGGGACGGTTTCATGGCAACGGATCGATGCCATCCTGCAGACGGAACCGTTGGTGGACGACACGCGAGGAGCGGCGAATGTGGCGCTCGGCCCACCGAATATCGCGTTTCGGGATCTGACATTCAGATACCCCGGAAGTGAACAATCGGTGCTGCGCGATGTGAGTGTTTCGATCGAGGCCGGAAGCACAGTGGCTGTGGTCGGCCCCACCGGGTGCGGGAAATCTACCTTGGTGAACGTGCTCAACCATTTCTTCCCGGTCGAACCGGGTAGGATCTTCGTGGGTGGACGCGACATCACCGAGATTCCTCTGCGGCAGTTGCGCGAACAGATCGCGTATGTCTCGCAGGACGTGTTTCTCTTCTCCACGACGATTCGCGAAAACATACTCTTCGGTCTTCCCGAAACCGAGGAGGCCACGGAGGAGCAGGTCGAGGCGATGAACGCCGCATCGCGCCTGGCGCAGCTCGATAATGAAGTTGCCGGATTTTCAGACGGCTACGAAACCGTTCTCGGCGAACGAGGCATCACACTCTCCGGGGGGCAACGGCAACGGCTGGGGATCGCCCGCGCCCTGGTGCTGAAACGCCCGATTTTGTTGCTGGACGATTGTCTGTCGGCCGTGGATACACACACCGAAGAAGAACTCCTGAGCGGACTGCGTGGAGAGATGTCTGGCCGTACCACGATCCTCATATCGCACCGCGTTTCGACCGTGAAACACGCGGATACCATCATTGTGCTGGACGACGGATGTATCACGGAGCGGGGGACGCACGACGAACTGGTGCAACAAGGCGGACTCTACGCGTCCATGCACCAACGTCAGCTGCTAGAAGAGAGCCTCGGGATACGATCGTAGGTGGCTCGGCCGCTGGAGGCGCTTTGTGTGCCTAGGCTTGGGTGTCCCGCTCGCCAGGCCGTTCGAATACCACCATGTACTCCAATCCGAAAGGCCAAAACGCGCGCCACCACGAGGTGAGGATTCGCGGTTTTTCGAGTGGAACCAAGCCCTGCTCGGCGACGCACTCTTCGATGAGCCGGGGTAGCTGGGCGCGGCGAGCGTACTTTTCGATGCGTTTGCGGAGCCCGAGGCGTTTCGAAACTGCAACTTTGATCGCGTGGACCGGGTTCCAGGTGCGTAGGTGTTTCGATTGCACCACAAGGTAGCGGCCGCAGACTCTGGCGAACTCCCGTAACACCGCTCGCTGAATGCGCTCCGGCAATAACGAGACGAATTTGAAGACCAGTACGGCATCGAAAGCCCTGTCGCCGAATGGGAGTCCGGTGGCGTCACCGCGCAATAGATGCGCCGCGTCCGAATCCTCACCGAGTTTCTCGCGAGCGACTTGCAGCATCTCGTGAGAGACATCGACGCCGACATACTTGAACCGGTGCCGTAACGCGGTCTCGATCAGACGCCCCGTCCCCGCCGGGCAATCGAGCACCGTGCTCTGAGGAGGGAGGCGGCGCAGAACTCCATCCAATGCCCGCTCGGTGGCATCGTAGTCTCGCCGTTGGGTCACCGTGCGGACTTTGTATCCGTCATACGCGTCGGCGACTTCCTTGTCCTGGTAGTGCCGCTTGCGGAAATAGGGATCGGCCGTCTTCTTTTTTTTCTTTTCTTCCGAACTCACGCTCTTCTCCTCGGGTGAAGGTAGAGGCCACCCCGAGAAGAAGGAAGCCCTCAAGCCTTTTTGCGAACCCGGCGACGAGGCTGCGAGGTGGGCGCGGCGACGGTGTGACGTGGGATAGGGGTTTGGCTATGCTTCATGCAGAGCGAAGCGCGCCGAAATTACCCGAGTTCCGCCGCTTCCCCACAATTCCCATCTGCCCCGAGGTGAATCCGCTATGCCGCTTCGTCATTCTGTCATCGCTTTCATGGTTCTCGCTATCCTACATCCGGCTCATGGGTCCCCGGCCGATGTCGATGAGGGCCGGTTTGTCGGCACGGGGGAATTGCTGTCGCACGTGAGCGCCTGGCAGCGTGGAGAGGCCGAACCGAGCGTTCGAGAACTGCTGGAGGCGGCGAGCGCTTGGCAACGGAGCGCCCTGCATCCAGTCGACGATGAGGGGGCGGCGGCCTTCGCGACGGCTGGTTTCACGACATCCGAGACCCGCCGGAATCCGGATTTGGCGTTCGCTATCCGTGTGGCCGCGTGGCTGCGAGGGGAGACCGGCGGCGATCTGGGATGGCCCCGCGAAACCACCGTCACCGGCAAGTTCGATTTGCCAGGGCTTCTGGCCACGATCGGAGAGGGGGCTGCCGTGTCTCACAAAGATGCGACAGATGAGGTGCAGGGAGTCCGGGACCTGCCGCAGGACTGCGAGCCGGGCCTGGCCGCCACGGTCTCGATCACGATTACGGTTACGGAGACCCCCGACGCCATCGCCGTGGAAGAGACGGTTCCCGACGGTTGGCAGGTGACGGAGGTCAGTGATGGCGGCGCGTTCAACGCCGAGACGAACCAGGTTCGTTGGTTTCTGATCTCCGGCTTCGACACGACACTCACGTATGTTGTGACCCCTTCGAGCCCCAGCGGGGATTTCGGCGGAGTGCTGACTTACGTGCTGAACGGTTCGGAGCAGAGTGCTTCGATTGCCGGAGAGAGCGCTTGTGGCGGTGGTGGAGACGACGCGGTGACAGCGTCGCGCGCGTTGCCGGACACCTGCTCGCTGGGGCAGGCGTTTACGGCCACGATCCAACTCGGTGCGATCCTTGCGCTCGAGGCGATGGCCATCGAAGAGACGATTCCCGAGGGCTGGACCGCCTCAAACATCAACAACGGAGGCGTTTTCGACCCGGAGAATCGTGTGGTGAGGTGGTTCCTGTTATCCGGGTTCGAGACGACGCTCTCGTACGACGCGATCCCGGGCGATGGGGAGGGGGTGTTCTTGGGCGTTGTCAGTTACACGCTGTCCGGTGCCCAGCATAGCCTCACGGTTGGAGGCGACGAGACGTGCGGTTTGACCGCAGTCGACTCTTGGGCTCGACACTGATCCCAGATTGACATATTTTTTCCACTGAAATCTAGACGGCACTAACTCTAGATGTCATAATAGTTTAACTGCCTGGTTTGAGGATCGGCGTCTCTCAGACGTTTTTCTTCTACGTGGAGGGTTGAGGGCCACGACAACCCGGTCTCAGTTTCCGTGAATGGAGGAGACCGCGCAAACCAGCGAGGCTGCCATGAAAAGCGCCGCATTCAACTTGGCGTTCAAAGTCCACAGGGATGAAATCGCCTTCAATGAAGGTCTGATGCAAGCCCACGAGGAAGGTGCGTCCGAGGATTTCTTGGATGCTCTGAACTCGTTAGCCGGCGAGGTCCGTTATAACAAAGCGGATGTGAATACTCTGCTCGACGCGGCCGCATCAGGTCCGGTGCAGGAACAGAACCCGGAGCAGCAAGCCAAGGATGCGATTGGCAAGCTCCAACCCCAAATCGAAGAGTTGGAGAAGAAGTACGAGCGCAATAAGGAAGGCCTAACCGCGCTTCTCTCGGTCCTGAACGCGCCCGATCAGTTTGCGATTCCCGGAATTAACTCGATCCTGTTGCTGATGGTCGGCGGCGTGATCGTGGCTGTCCTGGTGTCGCTTAAGGTTCCTCTGGCCATATCGGTGTTGGTTGGTCTACTCGCTCTTGTTGGCGGGGGATTGCTGCTGTATCGAGATATACAGACCGTCAACGAGCAGAAGCGAGCGGCGGCGCTTCGCCGGGAGCAGGTTCAGGCCAAGATCGACGTGGTCGAGAAATCGTTGGCCTCCATCGAGGAAAAACTGGAAAAGAAACGGGCCAACCTGAAAGAGATCGCGGAAGCGGCCGGGCTCGATGAAGAACAGATCGCCACTCCGCCCGATCCGGTTGCCTCCCCCGATCCTGTGTGACCGAAAAAGAGACGCTCTCAAGTGTCTCCCCGTATTCATTTCCGTTTGGAGAATCTAGAGGGCCCGGCTGATGGGTGTACTTCGCCGCCCGCCGGAGAAGAGTTTCGAGAGATGCACCGATGACGACAGCCGAAGAACCCCAGCCCGATTCCGGGGCTGAGCCCCGGAATCCTGAGAAGACTGTCGATATTCCGCTGCAGGACATTGTCCTTTCGAACAGTTGGGCGTTGCAGGCGATTCTGGAGTACCTGGATGAAGAGAATCCCGGTGCGAAGGACCGTGTCTGGCAGAAGTATTTGGCCATGAAGTCGCTCATCGAGAGTAAGGGGGCCGGTGACGAGCCTTCGTGAGCGGTGTTCTTCTGTCCCTCACCCCTTCCATCCCGTCTATCCGGCCAAGCTGGGGTGCACAGACGGAGAGGTCGGGGAGCAAGAAGAGGTTACATAGCGCCGTTTCAGTGGTACATTTCTTAGGAGTGGCCTCGGGTTTGTCTGCAGGCATCCGATTTTGGATAATGCAGCCTTCGCCCGTTTTTGCGGCGGAGAGATAACTGAATGGTTGAGGGAAATAAGAGCATGGGTAACACAGTCGAACAAACAGTAGATGGCGGTATCGCGATCCTCAAAGTGACAGGGGCTCTCGATCTGAATGGCATGAACGAGTTGAAAGACGCGATCAGCGGCGCTCGCCGGACGGGCGCGTTGAAGATCGTCATCGATCTCGAAGAGATGACGACACTGTCAAGCTCGCTTCTTCAAAACATTGTCGCTCCGGTCAAGGCCATCTTCCTGATGAATGGGAAAGTCGTGGTCATCAACACGGGAAAGACCGAACGTGCGCTGAAGAACTCCATGTTGGGCAATATGGTCAGTGTTTGCAGCGACCTCGCGGCCGCCAAAGAGCATCTGGGCGAATAGGACTGTATTCCCGCGGGTGTAGTGTTTGGCCCGCGGGGTACCGTGCCTCCTCTCACATCGTGCCCCTCGAACCGAAACGTTCAGTTTGGTCTCGCTTCGTTCGGGCACTCGGGGACACGGAACTTGTTTATGGGCAGAAAGCCAGCGCCGTGCGGGTCTATGCTACCCCGGTGGGTCAACGCCTCGCTACGCTCGGCAACGACCCACCCTACGGGTTGATACGCGGCTTGTTCGCTCAGCCGGTGTCATGTGGGTCTTAAGCGACCCCGGTGGGGCAAGTTGATTTCATGCAAAACGAACTCTCTCTTCTGGAAGCGATTTGGCTCGGTGTGGTGCAAGGTCTAACCGAGTTCCTACCCGTATCCAGTTCGGGACATCTGGTCATCTCGCAACACTGTTTCGGGATTGTGGCTTCGGAGGCCGTGCTCTTCGATCTGTTGCTGCACGTGGGGACTCTGGGCGCGGTTCTGGTCCTCTTCCGGCAGGACGTTGTCCGCCTGTTGCACGCGTTGCCCGCATTGCCCGGCCAGTTTTTCGCGCACCGTGGCTCGTGGTCTACCCTGAGCCCCGATGCGCGCGCGTGGTCCGTGATTCTTCTGGGGACGCTGGTTACCGGCATCTTCGGTATTCTTCTGGAAGATCCACTCGAAGCGTTTTTCGATCGCCTGAGTTGGGTCGGTTTCTTCTTGATCCTGACCGGCGTCCTGCTGCTTTCGACGAAAGGGCGGGGCGAAGTCGCAAGCGACGAGGAATCCTCCATTCTGCCTGGCATCACGTTGTGGCATGCGGTCCTCATCGGTTTGGCGCAAGGGGTGGCGATCGCGCCTGGGCTTTCCCGTTCCGGCGCCACCATCGCTGTGGCGCTGCTGCTGGGAATACCCCGGGTTCCGGCTGTCCGTTTCTCCTTCCTGCTTTCTATTCCGGCCATTCTTGGTGGGACCCTGCTCAAGGCTCGGCACGGTTTCGATGCGCTGCCGACGCTTCCGGCCGTTGCGGGTACCACGATCTCGTTTGTTTCCGGGCTTCTGTTCCTTTGGACGCTGCTGTGGATCGTGCGCGCCGGGCGGTTTCATCTCTTTGCGTATTACACCATCCCCGCCGGAGTGGCCGTGATCGCCTATACGCTGCTGGGTTAGATGTGTAGAGGCCTTGCGCCCACGGAAACTCTTGGTGAGCGTAGAGGCCGTCCCTATAGTGAAAGAGACGGGGTCCACCCGTCACGATCTAATTCGACTCATACGAGTGCCTGGGATGATATCCGTAGACGCTCGGACTGAATAGTTTGGAGAAGAACATGGCATTGTCCGGTGACAAAAACAGTGGCGCGGTGACGGAGAAACAAGTTCTCGACGCTCTCGCGACCGTTATGGATCCCGATCTGCAACGCGATATCGTCAGTTTGGGTTTCATCAAGGATCTGGCGATCGATGGAGGCGAGGTCTCCTTCACGATCGAGTTGACGACTCCGGCCTGTCCGGTCAAACAGCAGATGCACGACCAGGCTCAAAGCGCGGTCGAGAGTCTCGACGGTGTGGCCTCGGCTACGATTACGATGACGTCACAGGTTCCCCAGCGGAGAGGTTCCGGCGACAAACAGGCGATCCCCGGGGTCCGGAATGTGCTGGTTGTGGCCAGCGGTAAAGGCGGGGTGGGGAAGACGACCACGGCGGTGAACATCGCCCTCTCGCTCTCCCAAACCGGCGCGAAAGTGGGCATCCTGGACGCCGATGTGTACGGCCCGAACATCCCCCAGATGCTGGGAGTGGAAGAGGAACCGACGAGCGACGGGAACTCAATCATTCCGCCGTCCGCGTACGGCATCCGCGTGATCTCCATGGGTTTGCTCATGGAGCGAGACCAGCCGGTGATTTGGCGCGGACCCATGTTGCATAGTGTCGTGCAGCAGTTCTTGCGGGATACGCAGTGGGGCGAGCTGGATTATCTGGTGGTCGATATGCCTCCCGGAACCGGAGACGTGCAGATCACCTTGACGCAGACCGTCCCGCTCTCGGGTGTGGTGATTGTTACCACACCCTCGGATGTGGCGGTTACGGATGTTCGCCGTGGCGTGCAGATGTTCCGGCAACTCGATATCCCCATCACCGGCGTGGTGGAGAACATGGCCAGTTTCATCGCTCCGGATACCGGAAAAGAGTACTTTATTTTCGGGAAGGGCGGTGGCGAGAAAGTGGCCCAGGAATACGACATTCCCTATCTTGGCCGTATCCCCATCGATCCCCGGATCGCCGAGGGAGGCGATACCGGGAAACCGATCGTCATTGCGCGCCCCGACTCCGATTCGTGCGAGGCGTTCCGCAAGGTTGCCGGTCAGCTGGCGGCGCAGGTTTCGAAAGCCGATCTGGAAGCCCCGGCCCCTCAGCCCAGTCAGTCACCCCCGATTCAGATCGGCGGCCTCGGACAGGGAGGCTGAGCGAGACGGCCCCTTTGGGGGTCGGCGAGACGCCGGATAGTGTGAACACTTCAGGCGATTCCGGGAGGAAGTCCGCAAGGAGGTTCTGGTTATGAAACTCTCCGAACAGCGTTTTCTGCGGGGAACGCGCCCCACCGCGCCGGAGAAGATTCTCTGTGCACTCATCTCTCTGTTCGTCGTGTTGCTGGTCATGACCAATGTGATCGGTAACAAACTCTTCGTGGTTACGCTCCCCCTGCTGGGTTCCGGTTTCGTCTTTTCCGGCATCCTGACGTACCCGTTCACGTTCTGGTGCACCGACCTGGTCTCCGAGCTGTACGGCAAACGCCGAGCCGACTTCATGGTCGTGTTGGGATTTGCGTACAGCATCATCATCATCGTCGGGTTGGGCTCGCTGGTGGCTCGCGTTCTGCCGACCGCGCCGGTCGACAACCAAGAAGAAGTGACAAAAGCCTACGCGCTGGTGCTGGGTATGGGTCCCCGGGCGTTGTTCGGCTCCATGACCGCATACCTGGTCGCGCAACTCACCGATAACTATCTGTATCACTTTTGGCGGCGTGTCACGAAAGGCAAGCACCTGTGGCTGCGGAACAACGGTTCCACATTGATCAGCCAAATGATCGATACCGTCATCGTGACGACGATCTTTCTGTTTCACAATCCGGTCTACGCCGATATTCCTTATTGGCCGGACGGTTCCGGCGGTCCATCCGTGGCTGGGATCATCCTCTTTCAGTACACATGCAAGGCGATTATGGCCGCGGTCGATACCCCGTTGATCTATCTGGGCATCCACTTGCTGAAGGATCGTGTCTCTGTGGAGAAGGCCACGTATGTCGATGAGACGGTCGATGAGGCCGTGTCACCGTGACCGACCGTCGCGCGGACCGACCCGCACGTTTGTGGGGGTAACGTGACATCTCGCCGACGGTTGAATAGCCTTACCGATAGAGTGGTTTGGAAGGCCCGTGCTTGTTGAACCGTGCCCCTCGCGGTACTTCCTTCTTGAGAGCAATGAAAATAGAGCCTCACGGCTCAATTTCACTCGGGAACACGGGATTTGGAGTTCGTGAATCGGCACTAAACCACACGACGCAGGTTCTCCGACAGGCCCCAGAGAACGAGGTTGGTGAGCGGTATGGCGATCTACGTTACGCGGCGCGCGCGATTTTCGGCGGCCCATAGGCTTTATAATCCCGAGTTCTCCAATGAACGGAACCGCGAAGTCTATGGGCTTTGCAGTAATCCGAACGGTCACGGCCACGACTACCGTCTGGAAGTGACTCTGAAGGGCGAGCCCGATCCGGAGACAGGGATGCTTGTCGATCTCAAGTGGTTGAAACGGGTCATCGACGAGCGGGTGGTTCAGTTCTTGGACCATAAGCACCTGAACCTCGATGTCCCGTTCCTCGAAGGCGTCATCCCCACCGTGGAGAATCTTACCCGGGCGATCTGGGATGTCTTGGAGGCGAGCCTTCCCGCTCGTACGCTTTTTGCAGTGAAACTGCTTGAGACGGAGAACAACTGGGCCGTCTACTTCGGTGGCCTGGAAGAGAGCCCGTCATCGGAAACGTCGGGTGAATCGGTTGAACGGATGGCGCTGACCCACGGGATTCTCTAGTCTTCCGGTGGGTCTGCAGGGCAGAGAGAGTTGCTTCCGCTGGCGCATGCGATACGCTCGAAAAGCCCCGTTGATGGTTAGATGAACCCTTGGAGAAAGGAACGTCAATGAGTCTGCACATCGCGAAACCCGAAGGATCGGATTCGACCGATCCTCTCCTGAAACGGGCCCTGGATGAGGCCTCGCTGGAGGACCTCACCCGGCAAATGCTGGTTAGGATCGGCGAAGATCCGGATCGCGAAGGTTTGGTCAACACGCCCCGGCGCGTCACGGAAGCGTGGAAGTTCTTTACCTCCGGACATACGCAGGATATCGACGAAGTGGTGAATGGCGCGATCTTCGAGGAGTGCCATGACGAAATGGTCATGGTGAATGACATCGACTTCTTCTCGATGTGCGAGCACCATCTTCTTCCGTTCTTCGGCAAGGCGCACGTGGCGTATATCCCCAATGGCCGAGTTGTGGGCCTGTCCAAGATTCCCCGTTTGATCGATGTTTTCGCTCGGCGACTGCAACTCCAAGAACGTCTGACGAGCCAGATCGCCGGTAGCCTGCAGAACGTTCTGCAACCGCGAGGCGTGGCGGTCGTCGTCGAAGCCGATCATATGTGCATGGTCATGCGCGGTGTGCAAAAAACAGGGACAAAAACCGTGACCAGCTCCATGCTGGGGGCCTTCCGCGACGACCGAGCCACCCGGGATGAATTCCTCAACCTGGTTCGCCCCCGTTCCACGTAGTTTCAATGTAATTTCAATGTAACTTCTAATTCAGGCGACGGGTCACGATAGGTTGTCTCTCGGCCATCGGGGGCACTGCGTGCGCCCTACGTGGGAAAACACTCGATACGCCGCTCCTCCAGATATTCCCGTGAAGTCGACCGAGAGAGAAAGACCGGCTCTCGGCCATCGGGGGGCACTGCGTGCGCCCTACGTGGGAAAACACTCGATACGCCGCTCCTCCAGATATTCCCGTGAAGTCGACCGAGAGGGAAATACCGGCTTTCGGCCATCGGTGGGCTCTGTCGTATGCGACACGTCGTTCGCGTGTCCTCCGCGGGATAAATTTCGCGAAACACTCTAAAGTGGTCTCCTGGAAGACTGTCGTATCGGTGAAGGGCCAAACGCAGCATCGCGGGTCGCTCCCGATCACCCGATCCTAAGAGGAGACTCATGGCCAAAAGTAACCGCCGTCCAAAAACAAAGTCCACCGTGGAAGAGATCACGGTAAAGACCCCCCTCCAACACGTCTATCGAGAACTGATCCGATACGCGGCTCGCAAGGACTTCGAAGAGACCATGCAGGAAGCGCGGACATGGTACTTCTTCCGGGCCCTCTGGTCGGACGACCAGCGCCCGAGTGAGGAACTGGAACGCACGTTCGTACAGTGGATGATCTTCGATTTTCGCCGCCGGTTGAACGCACCGACGATCCTGGAACGTTTCGCCACCTCCCACGCGGTCGATCCGGAGACGGAAGAGGCGATCCGAGACTTGGGCGGGGGCCGAAACGGCTTCTTCCGGGTACTGGGTGTCGAGTCGGAAAAGGGGGGCGCGAAACGGCTGTCCATGGTCGAACTGGGTCGTGAAACCCACGGGCGAATCGAAGTCTCGATCGAAACCGATCGTGACCTGGGTGAAGATGACGTGCTCGAAGGACGGCTTGGATTCTGGCAAGAAGCCTTCCGCTTCGTCGGTTCATTCCACGCGATGGATTCGGAACAGATGAAAGCGATGGAAGGTCCGCTTCGCTCATTGCGTCAGACCCACGATACCCCGGAACTCTGGGCGCCACTGGTCAGCATGTTGAAGGCGCAGCTGATCCAACGGCTGGAACTGGGCCACGATGTCGAGGGTTGGCTGAAGGGACTTTCCGAGGCGGGGCTGGTGACCGGCGATAAGATTTCGGCCCGCTACGTTCTGGAAGATATGCGCTCGGGGAATATCGAACGTGCGGTGAAGATCGCTCGGGAGACATTCGAGGACTACCCGGAGAGCGATGTTGCGCGGCGTATCTACGCGCAGGCGCTCGGGGCCTCGGGCCAGTTCGAAGATGCGCTGAAGATGATGCGGGCGGCGATCGCGGAGTCGCCGGACGATGTGGACCTGAGGATCTTCGTGGGTGAAATGCTGGCGAGCGAGGACCGTACGGACGAAGTGCTGGAGGTTCTCGAACCCTGTATGAAGCTGAAGAACCACGAGCGCTACAACGAAGTTCTGTGCCGGATGGGGATATCCAATTACCGACTGGGAAAAGCGGATTTGGGCCGCTCGATGATGCGCGAGAGCGCGGAGCTCAAGCCGGAAGATGCGATGATTTCCGCGTCGTGCGCGGCGGTTCTGATCGACGGGGAGGAGTATGGGGAGGCTCTGAAGTATGTGGAGACGTTGCTCGAACAACAACCGGACGCGCCGCATTTGATCATCATGCACGGCCGGTGCCTGGACGGTCTGGGCGACTACGCCGGTGCGATCACGCAGTACGACCGTGCCGCGCGGGCTGTGTCGCCGGAACCCACGTTGCTGAAACGTATTGCGACGGCCGCGATCAACCTGGGTCGCCTGAACCGCGCAACCGTGGCCTACGAGTCGTGCCTGCGTCTGGATAACGACGATACCGAGGCGGCGTGCCGTATGGTGGAGGTGTTGCGAATGCGGGGCCGCGACCATCAAGCGCGCCCGATGTGGGCAAACCTGCTGCAGGAGCACGGCGACCACCCAGAAGTACTGGCGCTGCGGGAAAAATTTAGTGCGGATGGCGGTTCGACCGAGTGAGGGCCGGTTGCCGGTCTGAAAGAAGAACCCGCCGCCGCGAACAAGAACCCGTGAGACGTCGTTGAGGACGTTAGGGCTCATGGAATCGTCCACCATCGGAATCGAGAGAGAACCGTCCAGCCGTCTGCTGAACCGAACGGTCCTTAGCCTGTTCGCCGCCGGGCTGTTGCTGCGTCTGGCGCTTCTCGGCTTACCCGGCTTTCAGCAGGACATTCGGTGGTATGTGTCGGTCTCCGACGTCCTGCGTACGGAGGGGCTCCTGGACGCCTACGCGGCGCAGGACCGTGTCGAAGGCCATCTGCTCAACTACTTCCCCTTCGCGCTGGAAATTCTGTGGCTGCTCACGCCCCTTGTGGCCGGGGCGAAAGCGACGGGTATCGCCTGGCTTCCGGGCGCGATCCATCGCATTCCGGCGGTCTTCGCGGATCTCGGTATCGCCTGGCTTCTCTATCTGGCGGTGATGTGCCGCCGCCGCCCGGCGGTGGATTCCGCAACCCAAGCGAGGATTCCCCTCTGGATTCAAGGCCGCGCGGTTCTGCTGCTGGCGCTGTTCAACCCCGGCCCGTTGTACGTGGGCGCGGGATACGGGCAGATGGATTCTGTGGGGATGCTGGGTGTCGTGGCGGCAGTGTTCCTGACCGAGACGCGTAGACCCGGCTGGGCGGGCTTCTGTATGGGATTGGCGATCGGTTTCAAAATGCAGCCGATCATCTTTCTGCCAGCGCTGCTGTTCGTGGTCTGGCTCCGAGATGGGCCGGGGGGCGTTCTGAAGTGGATTGGAGGGACGCTGACAGCCGTCGGCATCCCGTTGCTCCCCTTCATCGTCACTAACCGGATCGGGACCGTCTGGGCGCACACCATTGGCGCAAATCTCGACTGGAGCCGACACCTGACGACAGGTGCGTTCAACGCTTGGGGTTTGGCGAGGAATCCGCTGCTTCCGGATGTGTTGCCGCTGGAGATGTTCTTTGACGGCACCGGGACGCTCTCCGCGAGGAATCCGCTCGCTTGGCTTACGCACCGCCGTCTCGGTTTCCTCATCTTTGGAGCCGGTCACGCCGCGGCGATGGTTGCTTTGTGGACGTATCGCGATCGCGAGGGGAGCGCGTGGTGGTTCCTGACGGCCGTGGGCTTGCTGTTCTTCACGTTTACGACCCGCGTGCACGAGCGCTACCTGTTGGCTGCAATTCTCTTTGCGATGCCGGTTGTGGCGGTCTCACCCCGGCTCGACCGGCGGGTGGCGTACGGCCTGCTTTCAACGGTGCTGTTCGTCAACCTCCTGGTGATCGCCCCCCCCAACGGCACGGTGCAACCTCTGGAGAGTATCCCGCGCGTCTATCAGGCCGGATGTGG